>DATLGO010000087.1 GCA_035540375.1 Candidatus Thermoplasmatota archaeon | reverse complement strand
GGCTGGCAGCGCGCCGGACAGATGCCGAGGCTCGGCGCGCCGTAATGGTCGGAGATCTCCCCGGCGACCGCGCCGTAGAGCGCCTCGAGCGGCCCCGGCGCGAGCGCGGCGTACACGTCGATGTCCACGCGCGAATACGCGTCGGCGGTGTAGGGTCGACCTTCGCCGTCCGCCGAAAGGAGGGCGTCGGCGACGGTGGTCACCGTCGTTCGCCGCAGGAGCGACCCGTCGAGGAACAGGATTACGTAATCCTGTCGATAGACGCCCTGCGAGACGTAGACGATGTCGGGATCGCTCTTTCCCGGCTGCGCCCGGTTCGTGAGCTCCGGTCGGCTCCCGGGCTCCACGTAAGATACCACCGTCGCGCCTCCCTTGGCCACCCACTCGTTGTCGGGACCGGGGTTCGCGTAGATGGGCTTGATCTCGGCCACGCCGTCGCCGTCGAGATCGGCCCACCACCCGTAGAGCGCGACGAAGTTGCCCACGCCCGGCGTGATGATGTCCGGCATCTCGCCTTCCGAATCCTGGCGCCAGTTCCCGCCATCGAGGAGCATCTGGACGATCGAAAGGTAGTCGGCGCGGCGACCTTCCTCCACGTTCTTGGCTGTAGTTGACGCCCAGCCCGTGAACTTGTAGGGATGCGTGGGCCCCGTCACGACGTAGGTGTCGTCGAGCACGCGCAGACCCTCCGCGGGATGGATCCATCCGGTCGCCTCGGCCGGACATCGGGCGAGCGGATCCTCGGCGCGCACGACCTCGCTCACGCAATTCGCCTGGCCGGCGGCCTCGAGCGCGAGGCGGTCCGTTTCCGTCTCTTCCCATTGCAAGGACCAGCTCCACTGGGCGGAACCGGGACCGACGAGGGCGAGGACGGACAGGACGAACGCTGCCGTGGCGAGTTTCGCGGACATGGCGAACTGAGCCTCCGGGGCATGAGCCGCAGGCGACAAGGATAACGCTTGTCTCGGTTTGCCGGTCGGGGCGTATCTGTCAGGCTCATACGTAGCGCGCGATGCGGTCGCAGTCGCGGACCGGTTCGACCACGACCTCCCCGCCGATCGCATGGCGGATCCACACCGTGTCGGTGCAGACGGTGAAGCCGGGCGATCCCGCCGGCATGAAGACGCTCCCCCAGGAGGCGTAACGGCCTGCGGTCGTCGAATCGAAGACGAGCGACATGCGGATGGGCCCTTCGCGCACCGCGCAACCCTCGGTGAAGTTCCTGCAGTTCAGGAGCAGGACGGCGCCGAGGGGAAGCTCGCTCGCCCACACGAAGACCCCGCCGGGGCCCCAGTCGGTGTCGGGCGTCAGCGTGGCGGTCAGCGTGAAGGCGTCGGGAGCGTTGGGATCCCCCGATTCGCGCCCGAAGACGCCGATGAATTCGCCCTTCGACGCGAGATAATCGTCCGGGAGGGGGCGCGATCCGCCTTCGTACGGATCGTCCGCCACCGGGCGGCCGACGAACCCGTCCGCGCTGTGGTCCTTCCACAGGCCGATCCAGGCTTCGAGCGCGAAGGATCCGGGCGCGGCGGCCTGGTCCTCGCCGACGTTGCGTCCCACGAGGGGGCCGGGAAAGAGCGACGCAAGCCACAGCGGATTGCTCGTCCGCGGCAGGAGATCGATCCACGGCGCATAGTTTTCGAGGTGCGCCGCGTGGCGACCCGCCGAGGTCGAGCCGCTTCCTGCGGCCCATTCGCGCGGATATCTCGCCCATGCGCTCTCCAGAAGGGGTTCGAGCGTGCCCCCGAGAGGCGTCGAGCCGAGCGGCATCGGACCGGGCTCGCATCGCGCGGGGCAGAGGCCGAGGCTCGGCGATGCGTAGTCGTCCGCGACGTCGCCGGCCACCGTCTGGTAGAGCGCGCCGACGGGGGCGGGAGCCATCGAGACGTACCGATCGATGTCGGCGCGCGACAGGACGCCCGCGGTGTACGGGCGACCTTCGTCGTCGGGCGAGAGGAGCGCGTCGGCCACCGTCGTGACGGTGATCGGCCGGAGGAGGGAGCCATCCGCGAAGATCACCGGATAACCCATCGAGTAGTAGTACACCGAGAGATACGTGATGTCCGGATCGTCGGGACCGGGCGTCGCGCGGTTCGTGACCATCGGGTGGCTCCCGGGCTCGATGTAGGAAACGACCACCGCGTCCGGCTTCGACACCCACTCGTTCTCCTCGGTCGGGGGATCGTTCACGCCGGGGACGACCTCCGCCACGCCGTCGCCGTCGAGGTCGCTCCACCAGCCGTACATCGCGGAGAACATGCCGCCGCCCGGGGTGATGACGTCGGGCATCTCGCCCTCCGAATCCTGCCGCCAATTGCCTCCGCTCAGGAGGAGGTTCAACGGCCGCGTGTAAGGCGGCGCGCTTCCCGATTCGACGGCCGCGCGGGACTCGTCGACCCAGGCGAACACCTTGTTGGGGTGCTGCGGTCCGATGGCCACGTAGACGTCGTCGAGCACGCGGCGGCCCAGGGCCGGGTACGCCTGGCCCGTGGCCTCGAGCGGGCACGCCGCGAGCGGGTCCCCGTGCATCGCCTCGGCGACGCAGTTCTTCTGCCCCGCCGCGTCGAGGCCGACCCGACCCGTCTCGGTCGCCTCCCAGCGCATCGGCCACGCGAAGTCGGCGAGCGCGATGGGGGGCGCGGCGAGCGTCGCGGCGAGGACGAGGACGGTGACGGTTCGGGCGGTGGACACGCTGGCGGCCTCCCGATCCCCGGGCGGTCCGCGGCACGGTAAGCGTTTCCCGGCTTTGTCGGCGGGAAAGCCTTAACCACGGGACGCTCGTCCCGGACGCGGCATGCCCGGCCAACCGCACGCGGCCCTCACGTACGGATCGTACCTGAAGCTCGACGAGCTGCTCTCGCTCCAGGAACCGCGGAGCGACGGCCCCGAGCACGACGAGATGCTCTTCATCGTCATTCACCAGGTGTACGAGCTGTGGTTCAAGCAGGTCCTCCACGAGATGGACGCCCTGCAGCGCGCGTTCGAGAAGAGCGACGTGCCGGGCGCGCTCGCGGGGCTCAACCGCGTGCGCACCATCCTGAAGACGCTCGTGAGCCAGGTGGACATCCTCGAGACCATGACGCCCGTCTCGTTCTCCTCATTCCGATCCCGCCTCGACGCCGCGAGCGGCTTCCAGTCGGCGCAGTTCCGCGAGCTGGAGATGATCCTCGGCCGCCGCCACCGCCACGTCTACGCGCACATGCCCGAGGGCTCCGCGCGCGACCGGCTCGAGGCGCGGCACGCGTCGCCGACGCTCTGGGACGCGTTCCTCAAGCTCCTCGCCTCGCAGGGCCACGACGTGCCCGCCGAGGTGCTCGCGCGGGACGTGCGCGAGCCGTACGAGCCGAACGCGGCCGTGCAGGAGACGCTCGTCGCCATCTACCGCAAGGACTTCGGGCTCATGCAGCTCTGCGAGCGGATGGTCGACATCGACGAGGGCCTGCAGGAGTGGCGCTACCGACACGTGAAGATGGTCGAGCGGACCATCGGGACGAAGACCGGCACGGGCGGGTCCGCGGGCGCCGAATACCTGAAGCAGACGATCTTCAAGCCGCACTTCCCCGACCTCTGGGCCATCCGCGCCTCGCTTTGAGGGCGCCACCTTTAGGACGGGCCGAAGCCTAGCCCCCGCGACGACCATGACGAAGAAGCCGCGCAACGTGCTCGTGACCGGAGGATCGAGCGGCATCGGACGCTCGACCGTCGAGCGCTTCGCCCGCGCGGGCGACCGCGTGTGGTTCACGTATCGCACGGGCGCCGACCGCGCGAAGGCCCTCGTGTCCGAACTCCACGGCGCGGACGTGGCGGCGTTCGCGTTCGACCAGGGCGACAAGGCGAGCCACGACGCGCTGCTCGCGGCGCTTCCGGGCGACGTCGACGTCCTCGTCAACAACGCCGGCCTCGGCACGAAGACCGTCGAGGGGTACGTCGCGGGCGCAGCCGAGCAGGACGCGGCGCTCCTGCACGTCAACGCCGTCGGGCCGCTCTGGCTC
Organism: Candidatus Thermoplasmatota archaeon; assembly: GCA_035540375.1. NCBI lineage: Archaea > Methanobacteriati > Thermoplasmatota > Thermoplasmatota archaeon. The sequence goes on along the minus strand of DATLGO010000087.1, from coordinate 71,556 downwards.
GCGCAGGCGCTCGTTCCCGGGATGGTCGAGCGCGGCTACGGAAAAGTGGTGAACGTCGCCTCCGTGGACGGCGGCGTCACGCAGTTCCCGGGCTTCCGAATCGCGGACGGCATGAGCAAGGCCGCGCTCGCGTTCATGACGCGACAGCTCGCGGCGGAGCTCGCGCACGACCCGGTCGACGTCTTCGCGGTCTGCCCCGGCGCGACCGAGACGAGCATGTTCGAGGCGAGCACGCTCAAGCGCCTTTCGGTTGACGAGCGCCGCGCGTTCGAGGCGGCGCTCCCGCGAGGTCGTCTCATCCAGCCCGACGAGATCGCGGACCTTGTCTTCTGGCTCTGCGGCGACGAGGCGCGCGTGCTGCACGGCGCCGTGCTCGACGCGAGCCTGGGCCTCGGCGTGCATCCGGGCCTCATGACCGGGAGGCGCAAAGCGTGATCTCGAAGCGCTCGGAGCGACTCCTCGGCGAGCGGCCGCCGCTCGTGAAGGCCCACTTCGAGGCCGTCGCCGACCCGTATCACCCGAGCGCGAATCCCGAAGGCTACGTGAATTTCGGCGCCGCCGAGAACAGGCTGCTCTGGGACCTCGAGGAGCCGATCCTGAACGCGCCTCGCGGTCTCGAGCCGCGCGACGTCCACTACCGCGAGCTCTACGGCACGCCCGAGGCCCGCGCGGCGGTCGCGCGTTTTCTCGGTCGCACGACCGGCGTCGCGGTCGACGCGGAGGACATCGTCCTCATGTCCGGCGCGAGCGCGATCCTCGACACGCTGGCCGCGACCCTCGCGGACGCGGGGGAGGCGATCGCGATTCCGACGCCGTACTATCCCGGCTTCGACCACGACCTCACGGCGCGCGCGGACGTGCAGATCGCGCCCGTTCCGCTTTCGAGCGCCGATGGCTACATGCTCACCCCCGAGCGCGTCGACAAGGCGATCGCGCGCGCCGAATCGAGCGGGCGCCGCGTCCGCGCCGTGCTCGTCAACACGCCGCACAACCCCCTGGGCCGCGTCTACCCGCCGGGCCTCGTGGGCGGCCTCATCGACCTCGTGGCGCGGCGCGAGATCCATCTTGTCGTGGACGAGATCTACGCCAACTCCGTGTACGGCGGCGACCCGTTCGCGAGCGCGCTCGCGCTCGCGCACCGGGAACCGGGCCGCGTGCACCTCGTGTACGGTCTCGCGAAGGATTTCGGGCTTTCGGGCCTCAAGGTGGGCGTGCTCCACACGCGCAACCCCCAGGTGCGCGCGGCGATGCGCGAGCACGCCTACCTCGCGCCCGTCTCGACCGACACACAGGCCCTCGTCGCAAGGCTCCTTGCGGACGACGCGTGGACGACGCGTCTCGTGGAGACGAGCCGCGAGCGCCTCCGGAAGGCCTACGAAACGACGACCGACGCGCTCGCCGCGCACGGCATTCCGTTCCTGCCAGCGACCGCCGGACTCTTCGTCTGGATCGACCTCCGCGGCGCCCTCGCCGCGCCGACGCTCGAAGCGGAGAAGACACTCTGGCGCGCGCTCTTCGAGCGCGGCCGCGTGAACGTGTCCCCGGGGCACGTCTTCCACGAGTCCGAGCCCGGTTGGTTCAGGCTTTGCTTCGCCGACGACCCCTCGGTCGTCGCGGAGGGCGTGCGGCGCATCGCCCGCATCGCGCGCGAGCGCGGCGCTTAGGTCACGTCCCCGAACCGAACACCGAGGCCATCGCCTCGTAGCCGCGCCAATAGGCGTAGTATCCGTCGTCGAGCGGCCGCGTCGCGCCCGGATACGCGGTCGCGAAGTGACGGCCCCAGTGCGGACGCCGCCCGTCCACGTCCGTGAAGCCGTACTCGTCCGAAAGCGTCCACGACGCGAACACGCGGCCGGTCTTCTCCATGACCCGCGGGTCCGCCGCGAGCGCGGCCACCGCGCGGCCGACGAAGAACGGCGTCTCCGAATGCGCGAAGTTGGCGTCCTTCGCGACGCCATCCCTCCACGTCGACTCCGTCACCCCGAAGTGGTCGAGCACGGCCTCGCTTCGCATGAATCCCGGCGTCACGGCGACCGCCGCGACGTTCGACGCGCGTAGCTCCTCCGACATCCCGAAGGCGAGGCGCGCGACGGCCATCTTCACGAGATCGTAGTAGAGGTGGCCGCGGTAGTTGCCGCCGTCGCCGTCCGTCAGCTCCACGACGAGCCCCTTTCCGCGCTCACGTAGCAGCGGCACGCCGTGGCGCGCGGTGACGAGATGCGTGAGGAGACCGCTCCGGATCATCGCCTCGGCGTCCGCCGGATCGAGTTTCCAGAACGGCGTGCCCCACGCCGTCCGCGCGTCGCCGCCCCAGATGTCGTTCACGAGGATGTCGAGGCCGCCGCTTTCCGCGCGCACGCGCTCGAAGAGGCGCCGCACGTCGTCCTCCCTCGTGTGGTCCACGCGGGCGACGAAGGCGTCGCCTCCCTTCGATTCGACGAGGGCCGCCGTCTCCTCGAGCGTCTCGGGGCGACCCGGTGTCGCGGACGCGCCCGCGACGCTCCGGCCGGTGCACCACACCGTCGCGCCGGCTTCGCCGAGCATGGCCGCGATGCCGCGGCCCGCGCCGCGCGTCGCGCCCGCGACGAGCGCCACCTTGCCCTTGAGGTTCATGGATCCGGCATGTTTCTAAACGGGGATCAAGCTACGCGCCCCATGGCCCGCCCCCGCACGGCGTCGGACGCCCGCATCCTTGAAGCGACCCGGCGCGCCGTGGCGCGCGTCGGCCCGTATCGCATGACGCTCGCGGACGTTGAACGCGAAGCCGGCATCACGGCGAGCGCCATCGTCCAGCGGTTCGGCTCGAAGCGGGCGCTTCTCCTGCGGCTCGTCGCGGACGGCGCCGCGCAGGCGGGAAGCGCGCTCGCGCCGAAGCGCGGCGAGGCGCCGCTCGACGTCCTCGTCGACGGCCTCGCGCGAGAGGCATCCTTCGCGACACCCGAATCCATCGCGGGCAGCCTCGCGTTTCTCGGGCTCGACGTCGCGGATGACGCGTTCAGGAAGCACGCGCTCGCCTTCCTCGCGGCGCGCGGCGAGGCCGTGCGCGCGCTTCTGCGACGCGCCCGGCGGCGCGGCGACCTCGCGCGCGTCGAGATTGATGCGCTCGCCCGCAGCGTCGAGGTGGCCTACCACGGATCGCTCATCCGATGGGCGCTCGCGCGGGAGGGACCGGCGAGCGATGAAGTGCGCCGGGATATCGAGGCGGTGCTCGCGCCGCATCGGCGGGTCAAGGGAACCGCGGGGGGACGCGGCGTTCATGGACGAGCGCGGCCTCGAGACGTTCGGTCGTCCGGAAACCGGTGAATCGTCGCGGCGAGGGGAGGACGATGAATCCGCAGTCCTCGAACCGGCGGAGATGGATGTAGACCATCCGCGGGGTGAGGCCGGAGAGGGCGGCGAGCTCCGGGATCGTCCGGTGCGGGGTCGCGAGGATGAGCTCGGCGAGGACCCGGGCCCCGCGGCTCGCGAGCGCCGCCGCCGCGGGACGGGGGGTGGGGGCCGAGGGCTGGACGTGGGGCGGGAAGACGAGGAGGGACCGCCGATGCCGCAGCGTCTTCACGAACCCCGCGGACGCCATGCGCCGGAGATGATGGTAGAGGGTTCCCCAGGCCATCGGCACGGCTCGCCTGAGCTCGGACAGGTTGCAGCCGGGGTGCTCGCGCACGTGCTCGATGATCTTCCGGGCGCGACCGGACAGTTTCCGTCCATTGGGCCATCGCACGAAAGCGGTCAGGATGACGCTCAGCGCGAGCCAGACGGAACCGATGGCCGGGGCCCGGCGAGGCATACCTGTCGAAAGGCTCCCCACCCGATGAAAGTTTCGAGACTCAATCCTTCACTTCTTGCCCGCGATCTCCGGTGAAGGGGCCTTGATCGCGGCCATTGGATGAAACTGAAAACTCGAAAACGGGCGACGGGGTTATGAGGCCCACGAACGTCCCGGGGTCGGGAGCGAGTCGCAAGGCTCAATCCAGGCGGGACGTCGAGGCCATGGCCTCCGTTCACACCTCCCGAGCCGGACGTCCCGCCTGGAGACCCCGTTCAGGACGTCGGTTCCGAACCGCCGCGCAGGCGCTCGGCGGCGATTTCGAGCGCCTCCCGGATCCGGGGCCGCTCAATGATCTCCTTGAAGCACAGGTCCGAGACCTCGAGCGCGAGCTCGGGAGACCGGTCGAGGGCGACGAGAAGCCATCGCTCGGCCTCGGCGGCGGGCAGCCCGTGCTGCGCGGCGCAGACGGCGGCGGAGAAGGCGGCTTCCCCGTCGGTCGCAAGCGCCGCGGCCTCCTCATAGATGCGGAAGGCCTCCGGGATCCGGCCGAGCATGCTGAGGAAGAAGGCTTCGTCGAGCCGCAGCTTCACGCTGGTCGGGGCCAGGGTCCGTCCCTTGCGGATCCAGTCGAGCGCCTCTTCCCAGTCCTCCTCCGCGGCCGCGCGGTTCGCGGCGGCGAGGTAGGCTTCGGGAGACCCGACGATCGGCTGCTCGCGCGGTCGTCGCAGGCGCCGCCGCCTGAGAAGCGCGAGGCCGGCGAGGCTTCCCGCCCCGCCAAGGCCGGCGAGGGCGAGGAGGAACGGCCAGGATCCGGTTTCGGCGGACACGGAGACGGCCTGAGGCTTGAGGCTCGTGGACCAGAGATCGCCCTGGAAGTTGAAGAGCACCGCGTGCTCGTCCTGCAGCGAGCGGATATTCAAGGTGCCGACGAAATCGCCCGACACGTAGATCGGTCGGCCTTCGGCGCGGAACTCCTGGCCGCCCGCCCGGAGCACGCCCGCGAGCGGAACGAAGACGGCCATCTCGCGCCACGCGACGTCGAGATCCGCGACGGCGGAACGGAAGGCGCCCTGGCTTCCGCGCGCCTCGAAGGCGCCGTCGACGAAGTCGATCGTGATCCATTCCTGGCGGATGGTCCAGACGAGGGCCCCCGATTCCGCCGATTCGCCCGTGTTGAATCCCAGCGTGTTCTCGCGGGCGCGGATCGTGACGTCGGGGCCGAAGAGGACGGCGGTCCCGGCGCCCTTGAAGGTGGAGCGTCCGTCGAACTCGAGATCGAAGTGCGGGTTCAGGACGGTCTTGCGATAACGACCGTCGCGCATCGCGTCGCTTTCGAGGGTCGATCCCTCGTAGTTCGAGTAGGTTCCGCTCAGCCGGGGGCGGGCGACGACCGCCTCGGAAACGACGACGTCGATGAGGCCGATCTGGGGATGGAAGCCCATCTCCCCCGAAGCCTCGCCCTCCGTCAGCGTGATCTCCACGTCGGTCAGATCGTACGTCGAGACGTGGTGGCCGCGCTCCACCCGATCGCCGCGACCGAGGGCGACGAGCTCGCGGACGTGGTGCTGGATCTTCGCCTTCGACGTGACGAGGGACAGCGTCTCGAGCCGCGTCGTGTCGGGCATGAACCAGGCGTGGAGCGCGCCCTCGAGCCGGGATCCGGTGGGCAGCAGGACCTCTGCCGCCACCACGAATTCACCTTCGGACGTCGCGCTCGAGGCGGCCTGCGGTAGGCTCGCCAGGACGATGAGGAGCGCGACAAGGCTCCTCCTCACTCCCACTCAACTCCGAGTCGGGTACACTCCTGGGGTCGCTTTAATTGTTCGTGTCAGCGCCCCGAGTGAAATGCAGGACTCGATGATCCCGACGCCGGGTGGCCCGAACCTTTATCGGATCCGCCGGTGTTTGCCACAGGACATGCAGCGGACACTCGTCGCCTTCGCGGTCCTGGTTGCCCTCGTCGGGCCCACCGTCGAGGGTGCCGCTCCGCTCGCGCCCGAGCCGCCCGCGAGCGCGCGCTCCTTCGTCGAGGGGCCCTCGGCGCGCGTGGAATGGACGCCCGCGAACGCGCCTCGCGACGGCTTCGCCGTGTACGGCGCCGGCGCGGACGGGCGCATCCTCCCGCTGGCGAAGGTCGGACCCAATGCGACCTATGCCGTGGTCCCGCTGGGCTATACGACCTATCACGTGACGAGTCTCCTCAAGGATCTGGAAAGCCGCGCCGTGGAGGCCGCCGAATCCACCTTCGACGGCTTTGGGAGCTGCATCGAGATCACGACGCAGCCGCCCGGCGCGCGGCTCGTCAAATGCCGCTCCATCGACCTCCCGCGGCAGCCGATCGCCTACCAGAACCCGCTGAACCTTCTGCCCCTCCACCCGCCTCAACTGCTGCCTTGAAGCGTAGCCGTCTGTCCGGCGGGCGTGAGAAAAGACTTTCATGCGCGAAACGCTTGCGTCATTCACGATGGAGAAGTCGGCCGCCCCCGACCCGCTGGATTCCGCGCAGCGCCAGATGCTGCTCCGGATCATCCAGCGCAAGCCCGGCCTCATGATGTCGGAGCTGCACGACCTCTTCCCTTACTCATGGGGCGCGCTCTACCACCACCTGAAGGTGCTGACGGAAGCGGGCCTCGTCGAAGTCGGCAAGGACGGCAATCGGCGCGAGGTCTTCCCCATCGTCCGCGGAAAGCGGGTTCCGGCCCAGACCGAGAAGCGCGAGAGGCTTCCCCGGATCTACGGGAAGACGAAGATCGTCGCCGAATACATCCTCACCCGGCCCGGTTGCGACATGCGCGAGATCCTCGAGAACCTCGACGTCGACCGTCGCCTCGCCTATCTCCACGTGGAGCGCTTCGTTCGCGAGGGATGGGTCACGAGCGATTCGGAGACCCGTTATCGCGGCCTGAAACCGACGCCTGAATTCTACCGCGTCCTCGGCCTCGCGATCGCCGCGCGAAAAGAGTGAAAAGAACGGGGAGGGCCCCTCGGGCCCCCCGTTGCTGCGGGCTCACTTGAGCGTGTACCTTTCGCCCATCGCCACCGTGTCCGTCCTGACGAGGCCGTAGGTTGCCGTCAGGACGCGCGTGATCTCGATCGTCTTGCCGACGGCGGCGACCGCCACGAGATCCTCGCCGGACCCCGCGGTATGCGTCAGGGACATCACGAGCGGGATCGTGAACGTGACCGTTCCAGCCTCGAGATCGAGATCGGCCTCGATCCCGTCATTGTGGAAATAACGGTCGGAGCCCCGGTGACCGTAGACGGCGCTTCCCGGCCCCACGGCGAGCGAGCCGCTGACGAACGGAACGCCGGGGACGTGGACCATGCTCGCGTAGCCGAGACCCCGGTGGGTCGATTCGTAGCCGAGGATGTCCAGGCGGACGCTGTACACGACGCCTTCGTAGCGCCATTCGAAGAGATACAGGATCCGATAGGTTGCGTGGCTGACCGGATCCGGGTTCGACAGGTCGCTCAGCGTGATCGTCACGTAGAGATTCTGGATGTCGTTCGTGATGTCGAGCGCCCGGATGTCGATCACGGGCGGAATGCTCGCGTCCTCGGGGTCCTCGTAATGGGCGCCGGTGTTTCCCTGGGCGATGCCGGGGAAGATCATGGCGGCCGCTACGAGCGCGATGGGGAATTGCTTCATCTCTGTGCCTCCGCGGTCGACGGCTCCAGCCTCCCGGTGGATGCGCCGACCACCCTCGCAAAGTTCGGGGACCTTTTGAAGCTACTGTTGTCCTGAGAGGTGAATTTCAAATTTCAACCTAGCGCCCCCGAGGCGACAGACGCGGCGAACCCGCTAAAGTGAAGTTTCGATCGCGCTCCGCCGTCGCAGGCGCGCCCCCAGCCCCGCGGCCGCGAGGAGCGCCGCGAATCCAGGGTGCGGGGTCCGCGAGGCGCCAGGGTCGCGATGCGCGACGCTCACCGACTCGGTGCCGGCGCCGCTTTCCGCGATGAAGGTCACCTCGGACCAGGCCGAGGGCGCCGCGGCGCGGGCGGTGTACAGGTCTCCATCCTTCTCGAGGATCACCTCGAACGTCCCGGACGGCGACACCAGACGCGCTTTCACGCTCGTGGCCCGCTCCGCTCGGACGGCGAGCGCGATCCCCCCGTCCTCGGTCGTCTGCACGCTCGCGTCGCTCAGCGCGGGGGCGCGCGAATCGAGCGTCACCGTGTACCGGCTTTCGCGCACGCCGCCTCCGTGACCGACGGCGCGGACAACGACCGTGTGGACGCCATCGTCCCATCCCGGAACCTCGAGACGGTAAGGATAGGGCACGAGCCGCGGCCCGAATCCGACGTCCACGGTCAGGTTCCGCGTCGTTCCCTCTTCGACCTCGTCGAACGCGAGCACCCGCGCGTGGATGGTCGTATGATTGCCCCATCCGCGCGGCACGACGCCGGCGTAGGGCGGCGCGAGCACGATGAACGTGGCGTTCGAGAGCGTTCGCACGTGCGGAGGCTCCGCGCGGTCGCGCGCCCGGATCTCGAGCACGTGGAGACCCGCGAGCCGCACGGCGAACGTGCCTTTGTACCGGTCTCCCCCGGCGGCCGCGAGCCGGATCAGATCCCGCTCTCCGTCGGGCCCGACCACGAGCGCCTCGACGTCCCGTACGCCGATCGGGTCGCGCGCCTCGACGTCGATGGCGACCGACTTCGTGTGCGGCATCTCGCCCGCGGGGGCGACGAGGCGGACCTCGGGCGGGCTCTGGTCGCGGACGAGGAAGGTCAGATTCGCGGCGATCGGGGCGAACTCGCGGCCGGCGAGGCGCGCCTCGAGCTCGGCCTTGAACGCGGGCGCGCCCGGCATGGCGGGCACGTCCCCGCTGAAGGGCAGGACCATCTGGCCGCGCGCCGGAACCACGACCTCCCACGACCGCGCGAGCCACGACGCGCTCGAAGTCAGCGTCGCCGTGATCCGTTCGTCGACCTTCCCGAGGTTTCGCACGGCGAAGCCGCCCTCGGAGGTCACGAGGTTCACGCGCGTTCCCGGGTTCAGCTCGATCGTCGCGGGCGCCACGATCTCGAGGCGGGGCAGATGGAGCGTGAGGGACTTCGAAATCTTCGAGGGCCCCTTGACGAGGACGCCGGAGAGGATCTCGGCGGAGACGAGATACTCGCCTTCCATGCGGTCCATCGTGAAGGACCAGACCGCGCGCGCCGGGCCCGGCGGCGCTTCGATCGATTCCTCGGCCGAGGCGATGAGGCGCCCCAGCTCGCGCAGCTCCCAGCGGACCGCGACCGCGGGAGCCGCGATCCGGCCGACGTTTTCGATGTCGAGCTTCGCCGTGACGCGCTCTCCGCGATAGACGAGCGTCGGCGCGTCGAGCGTCGCGATCCTGATGACAGGCTCGGCGCGCGTCACGTTCAGGAGACGCGTGACGTTGACCTCGGCTCCCGTGGTCCCGAAGAGGCCGGCGTTGAGCGATCCCGCGCGAAGGGTGACGGTCGCGGGGGAGACGTCGGCGGCGAGGCGCGTGACGAGCAGCGTGAGGTTCAGCGACCGTCCGGGCGCGAGGCCGACGAGGACGTTCGCGACCGAGCGGTTGTCCCTCAACAGGCCGAACGCCCATCCCGTGGCGTTCGTGACCGGCCCGAGGGCGACCTCGAGGACGTCGGGCGTCGCGCCGCGGTTCGCGATCGCGAAGGGAATGCGCGCCGATTCGTTTTCGATCACCTGGAGGGAGGCGGGAAGGCCTTCGATCGCGGTGCGGTGGGCGGCGCGCAGGTGGGAGGCGTTCGCGACGACGCGCTCGACGATCGCGCTCACGTTCATGGCTTTGCTGTGGATCGACCGCGCGGAGAACACGACGTCGGTCTCGGCCGCGGCATCCTCCGAGTTCGGGCGGAGGAGGAGCAGGACGTCCTGCGACTGCCCGGGGTCGATCGCGGCGTGCGCCGGCTTGATGTCCGCGCGCCAGGGAGACTTCACGGCGGCGTGGTAGATCGGCGCGTCCGCGATGTTCCCTTCGTTCGTGACCCGGAAGCGGACGAAGCCGACGCCCGAGACGGGAACCTCCGGCGCCTTGACCACCTCCGCCGTCACCTTGAGCCGCGGATCGCGGACGAACCACCCGATCGTCTTGGCGTTGTCGTCCGGACGGGGATCGCGCGGGCTGTCGACGCGCACGGTCAGCGTCTGCTGTCCACGCTTCGACGCGGGCGAGAAGATCGAGAGATCCACGACCTTCTTGCCTTGCGCGGGAACGCGCACCTGGAACCCGAGGGTGTCGTGCGGATTCGCGGTGGAGCCGTCGGCGAACGTCGCGCGCACGTCCACGATGGCGTCGACGCTCGAGGGGTTGTTGATCGTGGCCGAGACCTTCGTCGCGGTCTCGACGAGCGGCTCGCCGTGCGCGCGGAGGTCGGCGAGCTGGACGTCGGGGCCATCCGTCGCCTGACCCTGGACCGCCGTCGGGAGGACAAGGAGCAGGACGAAGAGAATCGCGGACCATCTCATGGTGACACCTCGGGACGGATCAGAAGACCGATCGCAAGGAGGGCGGCGCCCGCGATCGCGAGAAGAAGCGCGTGTCCGGGAAGGACGGGGTCGAGCGAGACCCCGGCGAGGGCGTGCGGCGCGACCACCGCGACGGCGAGCAGGAGCGCCACGGCCCCGGTCCCCGCGAGGAACGCGTCGCGGCTCGACGCGAAGAAGGCGAGCAGCGTGCCGATCGCGAGGACCGCGAGGAGCGCCGAGGCGAGCGCCGACGACAGCGCGGGCCCGGCGAGCAGGCTGCCGACGGCGAGCGCGGCCCCGTAGGCCGGAAACCGTCGACCGAAGGATGTCCAAGGCCACACGGCGGCGACAAGGTATCCGCCCGCGGCCAGCATCGCGCGGCCGGGATCCGCGCCGGCGGCGAGCACGAGGAGTCCGGCGAGGACCGCGCTTGCGGAGCCCGCGACGCGCAGCGGGCGATCGGATTCAGGATTCAATGAACGCCACCTCGAGGGACGACGACCCGCTCCAGTCCGTGACCTTGACCCCGAGCGCGCGCGCGGCGGCGAGCGCTTCGTTCCTGGATTCGGCGAGGAGGCGCCCGGCGGGTCCGACGGGCTCGTGGTCCGCGCGAGGGCTCACGAGGTGGACGTCGGCCTCGAGAGCGCGCAGGATCTCGATCGACTCGATGAGGTCTGGATCGAAGACGGCGCTCGTAACGACGTAGGTCGGCGACTTCCGCCGGAAGGAGGGCAGGTGGCCGCGGACCGCATCGGTCGTCGCGACGTGGCCGCGCGGGGGCCGCTCGACCATGGCCTTCACGAGATCCGCGGACCTCGGGTTGGCGGCCTCCACGAGCTTCTCGGCGACGTCCCCGAGGACGATCACGGTGAGGTGGTCGCGCATGCGGTCGTGATGCTCGAGGATCGAGGCCGCGGCCCGTCCGTTCAGGACCCACGGACGGGGGTCGCCCAGGATCTCCTTCGCGCGCAGGTCGAGGAGAATCGTGACGCGGGCGAAGCTTTCGCGCGTGACCTGGTTCACGACCGTCTTGTTGTAGCGCGCGCTCGCCTTCCAATTGATGCGCCGGATGCTGTCCCCCGGCTGATAGTCCCGGAGGGCGAAGAACTCGAAACCGTCGCCGGGCCGCGGAACGTTGTGGACGCCGATCGCGGGCTGGGGGATCGACGCTTTCGGCCGATGCTTGCCGAGCGGCAGCGCGCGCGGCAGGACGAGGACCGCGTGCCCTTCATCGCCCTCGACCCTTTCCTCGAGGAGGCCGAAGGCGTCGCCCGCCCAGGCCTCGAGCGGACCGATCGATTTGCGTCCCCACGAGGAGGCCGTCCATTCGATCTCGCGCGCGTGCGGAGCCTTCGGGGAAAGCCGCGTCGTCCAGGCGGCCGCCTCGCTTGCGAGGCCGTCGCCCGCGCTTTCGCGGAGCCGGAGCCTCACGGTCCGGCGCCCCTTGAGCGTGACCTCGAGGCGCTCCTTGAGCCCCTCGCCCTCGACGAGCTGCTCGCGGTCGAGCTTGCGCTCGACGGCGATCCGCGCGCGCGGGAGCGCGAGCGCCGAGACGCCGAGCAGGAGGAGCAGGGCCATGCCCGCCCAGAGCGCGGCGGAAACGCCGAGCACGAGGCCCCCGCCCACGAGCACGGCCGCCGCGCGCGAAACGCGGAGTCCGAGGGCGGTGAGCTTCATCGCCGGGCCTCCTCGAGACGGTCGATCCAGACCCGGATGCGGTCGTCGTTCCGTCGCTTCATGGCTTCCGCGATGCCATCCAGCGTCTCGTCGTGGAGGGCCGCCATCGCTTCGGGGTCGGTCCGCAGGGACGCGAGAACGAGCCCGCCGGCGAGGATCACGACGAGGATGGCCGCCGCAAGATCCTGGGACGGAAGGGCGGCAGACGCGAGGGTGACGCGCGGCGCGGTCTCGCGCAGCGTCGTCGCGTCCCCTTCGAGAAGGATGGACGGCCCGCGGGCCTCGAGGGCCCGGGCGAGCGGCGACGCGAGCTCGCCGAACGCCCTCTCGGGATCGGCGCTCGCGATGAACACCACGCGTCCGTCGCCGTGGGATCGCGCGAGGCCCACTCCGAAGGCGCCGGCGGGTTCGCCGACGTCCAGGCGCCCGTTCAGGTTGGTGTCGCGGAAGGTGTCCTCCGACGTCACGATCGTCATGTCGCGCCGGTCGACGTCGAAGGCGAGGAGACCGGGAAGGCGGAGGACGGTCGAGCCGTACCGGACCTCGACGTCCCCCCCGTCCCACCCGTGTAGAGGTCCTTCGAGCGTCTCGGGAGCGATTGAAGGGAGCATGGCGCGCGGCGCGTGGGAGAAGACCCAGACGTCGCCCCCCCGCTTCGCGAAGTCGAGAAGCGCGGCCTCGTCGGCGGCAAGCAGCGGCAGCTGTCCGAGGATCACGACGAGACCCGGCTCGATCTCGCCCCAGGCCAGCGCCGCGGCGGGGCCCGAAAGCGCCCGGCGAGGCGCGAATCCCTCGCGTCCGAGCCACGCCTCCGGCGCGCTCTCCGCCCGCGTGGCCTCGATGAGCTCGGCCGCGACCGCCGCCAGGCTGGCGGCGAGGAGCCCGCCGGCGGCGAGCGCCGCCAGCCAGCGCGCGGGCTTCATGCGGCCTCCGGGGTCCGCGAAAGGGCCGCGAGGCGACCGAGCGCGAAGCCGGCTTCGCGGATGCGTTCGGGCTCGAGCAGCTCGGGCGCGTACACGCCGAGGTTGAAGACCTCCGTCAGGAGATCGAGGTCGGGACGCGCGCTCGGATCGTTGCGGACGAAGCGCGCCGCCACGTCGCCGAAGGTCGCGGTCTCCGCGCGCTCCTCGTCGAGGCCCGCGATGGCGAGCAGCTCGAGGTACGATCGGTAGAGCGATTCCAGCTTGGGATCCTTGAGCAGCCTTCGCGAGGTCGAGGCGAGCACGTCGCTTGCGGCGCGCCCGCGGCGGACGAGCGCCCAAATGATGGCGAACACCGCCGCGATCCCGGCCGCGACCGCGAGGACGTCCGTCTGCGGGGGGGCCTCCGACGCGACGAGGGCGGGCTCGAGCACGAATCCCGCCAACGTCGGCGCCGTGCCCTCGCCGCCCCGGTAGACCACGGCGTATTCGGAGCGCACGAGGGCGGTCTGCGGGATCGGGACGACGGCGCGACCGTCGGCGCCGGTCCGGATGGCAAGGGCCGTGTCGCCGACCCCGAGCACGTGCAGCGTCGCGTTGGCCACGGGATCGTCGCCCGCGGCGAGCTTCACGACGAGGAACGCGGGCTCGCCGGGCGCGTGGCCGGGCAACGTCTCGACCGTGATCTCGGTCAACCGGTGGACGCCGAGGATGCCCTTGAACGGCGCCGCGTCCACGAGCCTGTTGGGGGCCGCCACCTCGATCGTGACGAACCCGGGAGCGATCTCCGGGCCGAGGGGGAGGCTGAACGAGCGGTCACGCACGAGGAGGGTCCGCGCGCGGCCGTCCACCGAGACGTTGAGACTCTCGACGGTCACCTCGCGGCCGACGGAGTCCTTGAGCGAGAAGGGCACCGTCAGCGTCGTGCGCTCGAAGGCGGCGTCCGGAAGCTCGACCTCGAGGCGGCCGCGGTCGCGCAGCTCCAGGACGCGCTCGAGCTCGAACCCGACGAGCTGGGGCTCGTCGCGCACCCGCAGGACGAGGGACATCGGTCCGAGCGCGGCGTCGGCGGGAAGCGGGAGCGACACGCGGAAGCGGCCGCTTGCGTCCGTCGTGCCGCGGACCTGGCCCCACGGTCCCTCGACCTCGACGTTGCGCGAGACGACCGCGCGCCCGAGCAGCGTGGTCACCTGCGCTTCGAGCGTGGGGGAAGCGAAGTGGGTCGAAGCCGGGAAGCCGGTCAATCGCGCGGCGTCGCGGACCTGCGCGATGCGCACCCCTTCGCTTGCCGCGAGGGCCCCGCCCTTCGATCCCGCGTAGCTTGCCGCGACCCGGATCGGTCCGAGACCGGTCGCTTCGCCCGGGACGAACGAGATCGCGAAGCGGCCCGCGAGGTCCGTGATGGTCTCGCCCGTCTCCGTGCCGAAGGCGACCACGACGAGCTGCCGCGCCACGCCGACGCCGCGCGCGTCGACGAGCGTCCCGGCGATCTCGACCGACCGTCCCCGGATGGCGTCCACGGGATCGAGCCGGATCGCGGTCGCGCTCGTGGCGACGAGCGTATGGGGCTGGCGCGCGACGCCTTTTGCTCCGCCGTCGTAGCGGAGGAACACGATGCGATCGCCCGGTTCCGCGCGACGGAGATCGATCGCGAAGGTCACGTAGCCCTCCGCGTCCGTCACGTTCTGCGCCTTTTCGATGTCGGGGCCATCGACCTCGACCCGGGACCGGGGGAGGCCGGCGCCCACGGCGTCGACGAGCCGCGCGCGGAAATGGCCCACGGCCCCCACCTCGCCCCGCCATGCCGGGATTTCGAAGCCGGGGACGCCGAGCAGCTCGAAGGCCACGGCCGCGTAGGCGGGACCCAGCTCCTCGTTGCCGGCGTATCGGGCCTCGAGGGTCTGCGCGCCGAGGGGCGCGCTGACGGGCACCGGCAGGCTCACGTGGAACTCGCCGTGCGCGTCCGTTTCGATCTTCACGTCGGTTCCGAACGCCGAGATCTTCAGCGCATCCGCGACGGGCCGCCCGCCCGCCTCGATGCGACCCGCCAAGAACACGACGCCGCCCGGACGCACGGCATCGCTGAGAATCTGCAGGTCGATGCGGGGCCTGAGGAACACCTGCCAGTCGAACCGGCTCTCGGAAGGAAGGAGCGCGGGCTCGCGGCCGCCGAAGGAGACGGTGTGCGCCGTCAGGCCGGGATCGCGCGTGGCGAGCACGCGGAAGGAGACGCGGCCGTCGACGTCCGTCGTGGCCGTCGCCCCGGAGGGAGCGTGCGCGACCTCGGCCGCGACGACCGGGCGGCCGAAGGCGTCCCGCAGGGTCGCGTTGAGGACGCCGTACTCACCCGCGCCCACGCGCGCGGGGCGATCCACGAGCAGCGTCGTCGGCAGGTTCAGGCGGACGCTGCGGGACGCCGAATCGGCGCCGAGGAAGCCGTGGCCCGAAGGACCCCTCTGCGATTCGGGCGAGGCGGACGACGTGTTGTAGACCCAGACGAACGCCTCGATCGGTCGCGCGAGGTCCAGACGGGAGACGAGCCGCGGGTCGTTCACGTGCGTTCCGTCGCCGTTCAGCGAGGAGAAGACGACGCGGTCGCGCATCTCGGCCGAGGCCGCGGTTGTTCCGCCCGGCTGCAAATACCCCGAGAAATGGCCCGTTTCGTTCGTCGTGGCGACGCCGAGGACAAGATCCCGCCGTTGGAGCGAGAAGAGCGCGACGGCGTCGACCACCGGCTCGCCGCTCGCGGTCGTGACGCGTCCCGAGAATCGCGTGGCGGCATCGAGCGCGAGCGGCGACGGCAACGGGTCCAGGACCACGACGACGCGCTCGCGCGCCGGGATCGGGGCGCGCGCCTCGCGCGGGGGGCGCCCCCACGCCTGGGCCCGCTTCAGGACCTCGAGCGGGTCGAGACCGTCCTCGCGGGGGTCTCCCCGCCGGGGTCGCAGACCCGGGCCCGCGAAGGGAAGCGGATCCTCCCCGTTGCGATCGTCGAGCCCGTCGCCGTCGTGATCGCTCGTCGTGGCGACGCCCGGCGCGCGGCCCCACCGCCAGACGCCGTGCTTCGTCTCGTTCCACCACGCGGGCCTCCCGTAGACGTAGTCCTCGAAGCGCCCGCTCCCCTCGCCGACGGGAAGGCCGTGGAGCACGAGCCAACCGTCGGGAATGCCGTCCCCGGCGCTTGCGAGCGACGTGGGATCGGATCCGAGCCCGCTTTCGCCGAGGATGTCCACGGTGTCGCCGCCGAAGGGGACCGCGAGGAGCCCGCGCGCCTCGTAGCGCTCGATGATCGCGAGGTCGTCAGGGTCGCTCAGGCGGAGCACGCGGCCCAGGATCCTGCTCAGGGATTTCCCGTCGAGGAGCCCGTCGCGGTCGGTGTCCGGGTCCAAGGGGTCCGTGACGTACTGCTGCGACGAGGTGGGGGAGATCCAACCGACGACCTCCGAGCGATCGGAGACCCCGTCGCCGTCCGTGTCCGCCGACTCGTCGAGGGCGCGCGCGTCGTCGCGCGGGTCGAGGAGGTTCAGGCCGATCTTGGATTCGAGCCGGTCGTCCGCGCCGCCTCCGTCCGAGTCGGCGCGGTAGGGGTCCGATCGCAGGCGGGATTCCTCGAGCCACGTCAGCCCGTCGCCGTCGACGTCGAAGTGGGCGTCGGGCTGCACGGGGCTCACCCGCGAGCCGGCCGGCCCGAGGGGCGCCCAGATGGATTCCCAGAGATCCGAGACGCCGTCCCCGTCGGTGTCCTCCAGGTAGGGGTTCGTGCCGTGGCCGACCTTCGACCCGTAGGTCTCGTTGTATTGGCCGGCGATCGCCCGCAGCGTGGAGGGCGTCCCCGGCACGGACGTGAGCTTCTCCCAGGGCATGAGCCGGCCCGAGGCGGCCTCGGCGAAACGGACGTAGGACTGCGTTTGCCGGGGCGTGTTGTCGTCGTTCCCGAGGCGCGGGACGGGACGGTCCGGCGGAAGGACGAGGGGTCCCGGGGCGCCGGGATAGAGGACGCCCCGCTCCTCGTCGAGGAGGCCGAGGTAGGTCGTGCCCCAGAAGATCTTCCAGCCGTCGGGGATCCCGTCGGGGCTCGACGACCGCCGGTTCGGATCCGAGCCCGCCTCGAACTCGACGAAGTTCGAAGCGACGAACGTGCGGCGCTCCGGGACGAGGCGCGCGCCGTCGCGCACGAAGGCGTACCACACCGCGCCGTCGTCGTCGAGGTCCTGGTCTCCGTCCCCGATCCCGTTCTCGGCGCTGCTCCATTTCGCGGCGTCGAGGTTCCATCGACCCGCCGTCTCGTCGAACACCGCGTACCGCGTCTCCCATCCGTCCGGAAGCCGGTCCCCGTCGGTGTCGAGGTTCGCGGGGTCGGTCTCGGACCGCCGACGGGCCGAGGCATAGGACGAGGTCTGGTAGAGGTCGGGGTCCACTTCCCACCCGTCGAAGAGCCCGTCGCCGTCGCTGTCGGGATCGAGGATGGAGGCGCGGCCGTCCCCTTCCAGATCCGCAGTCGGCAGCAGCCTGTCGCAGGCCGAGGGCCCGCCGCCGAGGACGTCCTGCAGCGTCGGGCGCGGGGCGCGCCCCCATTCGTACGGAAGGCCCGCGAGGCACGCGGCGCGGCGGGCCATCCAGTAGGCCGCTTCGCGGCCATCGAAGAGCCCGTCGCCGTCGGTGTCGGGGTTGGTCGGATCCAGGCCTTCGAGCGCGATGCCCCGGTAGAGATGCGCGCCCACCTCCTCGCCGTCGAGGAGGCCGTCGAAGTCGGTGTCGGGCGCGGTCGGATCGGTGACGGGGAACACGCGCGTCCCCCAGCGCCCTTCGCGCTCCTCGAAGTCGGTGAGGCCGTCGCCGTCGGTGTCGCGTTTCGTCGGATCCGAGAACACCATTTTGGCGCGACCCCCGCTCTCGATCGCCCAACCCAGGATCTCGTCGGCGTCGCTCAAACCGTCGCCGTCCGTATCCGGAGCGTTGGGGTCCGTGCCGCCGAACCAGGCGCCATGGATGGACTCGTTCCAGCTCGGGGGCCGGTTCACGCGGTACTCGTCACCGGCCGTGAGGATCCCGCGGAGCGTCCCGTTCGGGAAGAACACGCGCTCGGTCACGAGCTGGCCCACGGTCGGATCGAGGAGGGGGAGTCCGTGGGCCACGAGCCACCCGTCCGGAAGTCCGCTGCCGCCCGTCGAGAAGCGCAGGGGATCGAGCCCCGACCCGATGCTCGCGGCGCCGAACAGGCGTCTCGACGCCTCGAATTCCTCGAGGTTGTCGAGCCCGTCGAGATCGGGATCCTGGTAGGCGACGGCGGGATCGAGCGGGTCGAGCCCATGCGCGACGAGCCATCCGTCGTGGATGCCGGTCGAGGCCGTCGAGGCCGCGCGGGGGTTCGTGCCGTGCCGCTCGATCTCGTCGAGGTCGGGGAGCCCGTCGGCGTCCTGGTCCGGGGAAAGGGGGCTCAGGCCGCGACGCCACGCCTCCCGGGGGGTCCAGGACACCTCGCTCGATGCCCGGTCGAGGAGGGAGGGATCGAGGGGGTCGAGCCCATAGTAGAGAAGCCAGCCGTAGGGGACGCCGGAGCCCGCGACGTCCCAGGCGCGGGGATCGAGGCCGCTGTCCCAGGCGCCCTGTTGGGCCTCGGACCAGGTGGCGGGCCGACCGTGCGCGTAGACCTGGGCGAGGGTCAGCGAGAACTCGGCGGGATAGCCCGCGCGGCCGTAAACGGCCGGGACGAGCGACGGCGCAGGAACGGCGGCCGTCCGGTTCGCGAGCGCGGGATCCGCCACGTCGAGCCCATGTTTCTGGATCCAGGCGAGGGGAAGCGCCCCCGAAGGGCGCTGGGCTTCGGGCCCGAGGCCGAACACGGCGTTCTCGTAGATGTCGGGAACGCCGTTGCGATTGTCGTCGAGGGAGGACGCTCCCGCGACGTGGAGGCCCTGCACCGTGGGCCGCGCGAGGAGGGCGAGAAAGCCGACCGCGACGACCAGGGCCGCGGCTGCGGCGAGAAGCCCGATCCTGCGCGCGAGGGCCCGGCGCCGGAAGCGGCGGCGCGCATCCTGGAAGTGGCCTTCCCTCACGGCTCCCCGAGGAGCCTCACCCCGTCATGTAGTTTCCGCTTGATTAGAGACTCGATCCTACACATCGATGCCCTCCATGCGCTTATTTCGCGGTGTTTTTTCCCGCTCTTGATCGGGGACGCTGTGAACTTCTCCTTTCAACGTCCGTCGAAAGGTTGATACTGTCACACTGTGACTCGCCGCCCGGCGGAGGAGGCACAGGCGAAAGTGATGTCACGACGCGCCATCGCATCGGCCATGCTCATCCTTCTCATGACGCCCTCGCTCGCGGCCCTGAGGTCCGGCGCGGAGGCGGAGGCACCGGTCGCGATCGACCCGATGCTGGCCGCCGTGCTCGCGCGCTGGATCCAGAACGGCGGCGTCGACCTCGACGCCGTGCCCACGCGCGCCGACGCGGCCTTCGAATTCTGGACCCGCCTTGCGGCCGGGCCGGATCTCGCGGACGTCGCGGAGCCGTGGCTCGCCTATCGCCGCGCGTTCGGCCTCGACCTCGACCCTTCCGAAGCCCGCGCCCTCGCGGCCTTCGAGAAGGAGCATCCGAACGTCGCGCGGGAAGTCGGCCGCCTCGCCGCGAGCGTGGCCGTCGCCGAGACGCTCCGCGCGAGCGTCTTCGACGTTCTCGATCCGGCGGAACGCGCGCGTCTGCCCGGCCTCGCCGCCGCGCTCGCGCGGGAGGACGCGCTCGCGCCCTCGGACATGGCGCTCATCGCCAAGCTCGACCTCGAGCTGCTCGGCCGGGCCGGCGCGCTCCTCGCGCGGGCCGCGCAGGATGCGCCCGCGCGTCTCGCCGAAGCCGCCCGGCTCGACGCCGCGAGGGCGCTCGAGCTCGCCGCCCGCCGCGACGGCCTCGCCGCCGTCCAGCGGGAGACGGGATGGCCCGACGTGACGGCGCGCGAGCCCTCGGTCGCGGAACTGGTCGCGCCGTTCGCCGCGGAGCCCCGACGGCCGGGCGGCGACCTCGTCTCGACGCTCGTCCGCGCCGGCGCGAGCGATCGCGAGGCCTTCGCGGCCGCGGCCGCGACGCCCGCGTCGCTGCGTGGCCCGATCGCGGAGCTTCTCTCGGCCGCGCTCGTCGACGACCCCGAGGAGGCCCGGGGCGCGCTCGGCGCCTTCGTGCGCCTCGAGCAGCGTCTCGCCGCCGAAGCCTACCGCGCGTCGACCGAAACCCCCGGCCGCGCGCGCGAGTCCCTCGGACTTCCGCGCGCGATCGGCACCGTCTCCGTCGCCTCGCCCGCGTCCGTCGTCGGCCCCGCCCTGGCCGACGCCCTCGCCGCGCCCGTCCCCGGTCCCGTCCGCGTCGCGTCGTTCGGCGACGGCCTGGCCGCGCTCCACGCGAACCGCGGCACTGCGCCGGGCGAAGTCCCCGAGCTCGACTTGACGATGGATGCCGCCCTCGGGACGCTGCTTCTCGCCATCGCGACCTACGAGCGCGATTTCGGGGCCGAATCGGCCGAGATCCGCGCGCTCGAGTCCGCCCGCGCGACCGCGCGCGAGCTCCTCGAGGACGGCGTCCGGTCGGGCGCGGACTTCGCGCGCCTGCGGGACGCCGTGAGGACCGAGCTCCGCCACCGCGAGTCGCTTGCGGGGGCGGTCATGACGATCGTCGACGCCGTCGAGCACGTGCGCGCCGCGACGCCCACCGGCGGGATGCGGACGTCCGCGAGCACGACCGCGGGCGGAGACGACGTGATCTACAGGGACAGCTTCGTGGTGATCACGGGCGCGGGATCGTCCGAGCACACGTTGCAGGATTTCCACAAGGCGCCCGTCCTTCTCGTCGACCTTGGAGGCAACGACCGGTACGCGGCCCCGATCGGCGGCGTCGATGCCGGAGATCCCGACCTCGACTCGGGCCACCCGTCGCGCCTCGCGCGCGTCTCGATCGCGCTCGACCTCGGGGGCGACGACCGCTACGAGACGGACCAGCCGTGGGTGCTCGGCGCGGCGCGCGGCGCCGGCGGCGCGCCGGCCTTCGCGCTCTTCCTCGACGCCTCGGGCGACGACGTCTACGCGCTCGCCGGTCCGGCCCTCGGCGTGGGCTGGGACGGATTCGGCTTCGCGTTCGACCTCAGCGGCAACGACCGGTTCCAGGTCGCCTCGCGCGGCCTCGGTTCCGCCTCCACGACAAAACCGGGCGACGTGGGGATCGGCATCTTCGCCGACCGGCTCGGCAACGACAATTACACGAGCGGCTCGGGCTTCGCGAGCCTCGCCGCGACCGCGACCGCGCGCTCCACGACGGCCCTTTTCGTCGACGGGGGCGGCATGAACAATTACACGGGCGTTTGTTCAAACAACCCCGCGATCTCCTGCTTCGCGTCGCCGCGGCCGAGGGAGGGCGGAAGCTTGACCGGAACGGTGGTCTTCGCGGACCTGGGCGTCAACCATCCCACGAAGTATCCCCGTCCCGGCGACCCGAACAACGGACCGCTGGGAGGCAACGCCGGCTCGTCCGCCGCCGAGGTCGTCGCCGGTTTCAACCGCGCGACCACGGAAGGCGGGCCGCCGCCTCCCCCCACGGGCTACATGTACCCCGATCCCGATCGATCGTATGCCGTGATCACGAACGGGGTCGGCGTGAACCTCGCCGACGGCGACGGCGACGGGCTCTACGACCAGTACGACCCGTCGCCCGAACGCCGATCGAACCCCGACGACACGGACGGCGACGGCGTCCCCGACGAGATCGAGTCCCTCCTGGGCACGTCGCCGGATGACGCATCGAGCCGGCCCATCGACGCGACGTCGCCCGAGGGATCCTCCTCGGGCCTCCTCGTCGATCTTCCCGGCATCCTGGCGATCGGCGCCGCCGGGGTCCCGAGCCGCTTCGAGTCGACCTACCGGATCTCGATCGACCTCGGCCTCGACGACGCCGACGATTATCGCGGCGACGTCGCCTCCGCGGCGTCCAACGTCCCCGCGTCGGTCACGAACGTGGCGGGCGGCGAAAACGCCTTCCGCAATCTGCGCCGGACGTTCCCGGTCAGCATCGGCCTCGACTTCGGCGGCGACGACGCCTACACCCCTTCGAACCGCAACGGGAGCCTCGCCTCGGCGACGGGCCCCTCCGTGGCCCTCCTCGTGGACTACGGCGGCGACGACCGCTACCGAGCGCACGGTTTCGGCCTCGCCGCGGCCGCGGGCGTCGGGTCCCTCGCGATCATGGTGGACGTGGCGGGCGACGACCGCTACGAATACCCCTATGGCGGCGCGCTCGGGTTCGCGATCGCGGGAGGCCAGGCCGCCTTCGTCGATCTCGCGGGCGCCGACCGCTACGTGGCGCCGACCCAGGGTCACGTGTTCCACTTCGGGGGAGGCGGGTCGCAGGCGATCTTCCTGGATCGCGAGGGCGACGATGTCTACGACGTCGGCACGATTCGCGACTTCCAGGTGGCGCCTCATCTCGCCCGCGGTCACGCCTCCGGCACCGCGCCCGCGCCGGCCGCGCCGGTCGTCCCGACCTTCCTCGACCTCGGAGGCCGCGACACCTACACCGAGTGGGACGCGGTCCGCGGCCAGCGCGACGCCGCGCGGTTCGCGAAGGACGACGCCATCCGCTTCCGATCGATCGAATCCTCGAACAACGGAATCCTGGGCACGTTCATCGACACCGAGGCTGGCAGCAACAAGGACGGGACGTCGCCCACGGACGCCGATCTCGTCGAGGCCCTCGCGGACACCGATCCCGGGGCCGGCTCCGACGGGCCCGTCCAATCCCCCGGCTTCCTCCTGCGCCTCCCGCGCTTCGGCGTCGCCGTCGGCGACGACACGGCGTCGGTCTGGAACCACGGCCAGGATTACGCCCTCTCGATCGACCTCGGCGGGAACGATCGCTACACGGGCCGCATCGGCGCGACATCGCCCGCCTGGTCGACGTCGCTCCACGTCGACGTCGGCGGATCGGACGAATACCTCTACGAGGGCGGCACCGAGCTCAGCCGGTGGCGCCCGCTCAGCGGCGCTCCCGCCGGCGCCGTGAACCCCGCGCCGCCGTCCGCGCCTCTCTGCGGAAACAGCTACTGCGAATCGTTCGTGGGATCGGCCCACGGCGCGGGCGTTCTCGGCATCGGCGTCCTCCGCGACGGCGGCGGGCGCGACGTCTTCCACGCCCGGGTGACCTCCTCCGCCTGCAACGGCTGCAACTTGCTGCCGCCCATCTACGGCGTCTTCCAGGGCGCCGGACTCCTCGGCGTCGGCATCCTGTCGACCACCGGTCGCGCGAACTTCACGGCCCGCGCGGGTCCGCTCGAGCCCGTGGATCCGGCCACGACGATCGTCCCGAGCGCCTGGACGCACGCGCAAGGGGCCGGTGTCCTCGGGTATGGGCTCCTCGCGAGCGACGGCATCGGCGCGGACGAGTATCTCCTCGAAACCAAGAACGTGGACGCGAACGCCCGCGCCTCCGGCCAGGGTTTCGGCCTCGGCGGCGTGGGCATCCTCGTCGACGCGGGCGGCGACAACGTGCTTCGCGCGAACCGGTCGGCGCAGGGCGCGGGTTTCGCCGTGAACGGGATCACCGGTTCCGGGATCCTCGTCTTCGCCGGACCCGGGAACGACGACCTCGGCGCCGAAAGCGACGCGCAGGGCCATGGCGCCGCGGGATCGACGGGTATCCTCATCGACATGGAGGGCGACGACCGGCGCGTCCTGGCGGGGACCAACCGCCCCGGCCAGGGCCAGGGTTTCGGGGTCGCGAACGGCGTCGGGCTCCTCGTCGACAACCGCGGCGACGACTTCTACGGCTCTTATTACAACGGCGTGGCGGACCTCACGCAGGGGGCGATGAACGTCGGAAGCGGTATCCTCCTCGATTTCGGCGGAGACGATCGCTACGACGCCGCGGGCAGCGCGCAGGGCTGGGCCCCGGCCGCAAGCGGCATCGCGCTCCTCTACGATCGCAACGGCAACGACACGTACCGCCTGCGTTCCACGGCCCTCGGTCACGGCCGCGGCCCCGCGGGTCCCGCCGTTCTCGGGGCCTTCGTCGATCTCGGTGGGCAGGACGTCTACGAGGCTTCGACGCCCGCGAGAAACCGGCTTCGCTGGGCCTCCGGTCCGCCCTCGATCGGGTGGGACAGCGAGGACGCCGAATCCTCCTGGAACCAGGCCACGAACCCGCTCGTGAACGTCCTGGGGACGGGCGGGCTCGCGCCCACCTTCCGCATCCTCTCGCCCGCGGGCGCGCCCGCGACGCTGCCGATCGCCTCCACGGTCGTGCTCCGGGTGGTCGCGAGCGCGTCGACGAACGCGCAGGTCGCGAGCCTCGCGGACACGCTCGTCGACCGGGTCGTCTTCTACATCGACAACCGGAGCGTCGGCACGGGCGTCCGCAGCGCCGGCGGCCACAACTACGCGTGGTCGCCCAGCGTCACCGGAGCCGACGGCTGGCCCGTCCACGACGACGGCTTCCGCAACTTCGCGGCCGCGGTCCATTTCCGCTCGGGAACGCCGACGGGCGCGGACGGGACCGGTCGGCGCGTTGCCGTGGACACGATGCCCATCACCCTGTCCATGCCGAACGTCGCGGTCGACAGCCCGCCTATTGCGCGCGCGCCCGCCATCGCGGCCAACGTGTCGGGCGCCCCGGGGACCGTGCCGTTCGTCCTGCGCGTCGATCGCGACCTCGAGCGTTCCGTCTGCAGGGTCTGCAACGTCACGCTCGACGCTGGACCGGATCCCTGGGCGAACCTCTCCACGCCGCGGCTTCCCTATCAAGAAGAAGACAGCTCCTGCATCGGCCAATGTCCGTCCGTCGCGCCGACGGTGATCCGCGCGGGCGGACGCGTGTACATCTCGTGGGATCCGCCCGCCGTCCCGCCCGGGCGTCTCGTGGTGGGCTACGACATCGTGAAGATCGGGGACGTCGAATCCGAGCGCATCGCCTTCGTGGACGCGCGGGCGCCAACGCGGTACCGCCTCGACGAACCCGCGGATGCCACGGCATTCACCGTCGACGCGATCTACATCGAGACGACCGGCGTGAGCTACGCCCGATCCGATGTCGTAGGTGTCGGCGAAGAGCAGGGCCCCGGGCCCGCCTCGGGACTCCGGCACGCAGGCGAGGCGAACCGCGTGCTGCTCGCGTGGCGCGCGGCCGACGGCGCGGCGAGCTACAGGATCGAGCGGGCGCCGGACGCGACGCCCCAGGCGTTCGCCGTCGTGGGGACCTCCAACGGAACGACCTTCCTCGACGTCACGCCCGTCCTGGACCAGCGCTACCGGTACCGCGTCATCCCGATCGACGAATCCGGCCGCGCCTCGCAGGTCGCTTCCGAGACGATCCTCGCGCGCGCCGCTCCGGGCCACCGCGTGAACCTCTCGCTGCAGAACGCGACCGGAACGACGACCATCCAGAAGTCGATCCCGCTTTCGGGCCGGACGGATCACGTCCTCGCGTGGGACGCCGGCCGGTACCCGGTGAAGGACGGGACGTACCGGCTCGTCGCCGAAACACGGGACGGCCAGGACCGCGTCGCGACCGCCTGGACGCCGGTCGTCGTCGACGGCACCGCGCCGCGCACGGTCTGGAACGTGAGCGCGTGGCTGAACCTCGACCACGCGACCGACTTCGGCGTCGCCGTGCCCTTCGTGACCCGCGACGACGGCACGGGCATCCTCGAGACGACGACGTCCTTCCGCGTGAACGACCAGCCCTGGACGTTCGGCCCCGACATCGTCGTCAATCCGGCCCAACGCAACGACGTCCTCTATGGCCAGGCGATCGTCCTCGGCGCCAACCACATGGACACGATCGAAGTGGCCGTAGCCTCGATGGACCGGGTCGGGAACGTCGAGCACGCCGACCGTCCGCTGCCGTGGTCGGGCGGCGCCCGACACGCCTCCGACGGCATTCCCTTCGCGATCGCCGCCCACGGCGTCCAGCGCTACCAGATCGACCTGCGCGCGCCGGTCCTCTCGGGACCGGTCGTCGAGGCCACCCTGCGGCCCGGCGAGACGCTGCCGCTCGCCATCCGCGTGTCCGAATCCGGAAGCGGGCTCGAATTCATCCGCGCGGAGATCGGCATCGGGGCGCCGGTTCCGCTCGTGTCCGACGGCGGACCCGACCGCGTGGGCGTCTGGACGGCGGGCGAGCCGGGCCAGCACCTCGTCGTCGTCCGCGCCCGCGACCGCGCGGGCAACGAGGCCACCCTCAACGCAGGTCTCGTGACCGTCGACGCGGAACCGCCCACCGTCGCCCAAGCGGCCGTCGAATTCGCAAGCGGCGCCGCGGCCGCCCGCCCGGGCGCCAAGGGGCGCCTCGTCGTGCGCGCGACGGACGACTACTCGAGGCCCGACAGCCTCGCGGTGGTCGCGGACCTGTCGAACCTGACGTCCGCGACGACGGCGAAGCTCCCGTACGACCGCCTCCGCGGCGTCTACGCCTCCGCCGAGTTCGTCGTCGACCGCATCCCCGACGGGACGGCCGTCGTGCCCATCCAGCTCACGGACCCCGCCGGCAACGTCCGGGTGCATCACCTCGAGGTCGTCGTGGACGGCGCGCCCATCCGCGCCACGCCCGCGGAAGTCGTCGCAACCGGTCCCGACTGGGCCGTGATCCGGTGGACGACGGACGCGACCGCGCGCGGCACCGTCGAATACGGCCTGCGGGCCGAGCAGCGGCTTCGAACGCCGCTCGGCGGCGAAGGCCGGACGCACGAAGTGAACGTCACCGGCCTGCGTCCCGAAACCGAATACGTGGCCCGCGCCTTCTCGGTCACGCGATCCGGGATCGAGACCCCCTCCGAGTTCTTCACCTTCAGGACCGGGCTCGCCCTCAAGGTCGACCTCGAGCCCCTGCAGGGCTTCCCGGCCTCGAACGGCGGCGCCGCCGTGCTCCTGCGCGTGCTCGACCACCTCGGCGCGCCCGCCCGGGGCGCTCCGTCCATCGAGGTGCTTCTCGTGCCCAAGCGGGGCCCGACTCGAACCGTCGCCGAGGTCGAGGGAGCCCGACCGGGCGCCGTGAGCCTCGCGATCCCCGACGTCCGCGACGGCGACTACGAGATCGTCGCCCGCGCGCGCTCCCCGGACGGCCGCGGCGAAAGCGTCGCGCTTCCCTTCACGCTCGACCGCGTGGCGCCGTTCGTGGTCGCGCCCGCGAAGCTCGTCGGCGCGCCGGGCGGCATCCTGGCCCTCGGCGTCGAGGAGCGGGGCAGCGGCATCGCGCTCGATTCGATCCGGTGGACGTTCGGCAAGGTTGACTGCGCGGCCACGTGGCGCGACGGAACCCTCAGCTGCCGCATCCCGGATCACCTGAAGACGACCCACGTCGATCTTCGCATCGAGATCGGCGACAAGGCCGGCAACGTCGCGGTCTTCGAGCAGGCCGTCCGGCTCGACAGCGCGGTCGCGGCCTTCGTCGAGGCGCGCCTCGTCGGCGAGAGCGACCCCCACATCCGGAATGGCGGACGCGCCCTCATCGTGGCCTGGGTCTCGGGAAGCCCGGCCCGGACGGTCACCGCGGACCTGAGCGCCTCCGGAGGCCCCGCGCGCTGGCCGCTCCTCGCGAGCCGCGACGGCGCCCAGTGGACCGGCTATTGGCCGGTGCCGGAGACCTATCGATCGCAGCGTTTGCAGGCGACCCTGACGGCGGTGTCCGCCTCCGGGGCCACGACCTCGATCGACCTCGAGGGCGTCGTCGACCTCGCGGCCCCGGTCGTCCTCGCTTCGACGGTCAAGCCGGGCGTCGCCACCGCCGACATCGAGGTCGTCGCGGACGAGCCGGTGCGTCTCGTCTCGAGGGCCGGCGGTCGCTCGTTCTCCACGGAGTATTACGATACGCGATCCACGCTGCGGATCGCGGGCTTGGCGCCCGCCTCGTCCACCTCGCTCACGGTGGACGTGATCGATCGCAGCGGGCGCGCGAGCGTCCTCGCGCTCACGGTCGTCACGGAGCCCGACCGCGAGGCGCCGACCGCGGTGTCGCGCCTCGAGGCCCTGGCCCTCGGCGACGGCCGCATCCTCGTCCGATGGGAAGCCGCCACCGACGACGTCGGCGTCGAGCGCCATCAGGTGACGCGCATCGTCGATGGAAGCCGCTCGACGGTGGATGGCGACCACGCGCAGCGGTCCCTGGTGGATCGCGTCGAAGGATCGAAGGAGGTCCTGTACGAGGTTCGCGCGGTCGACGCGACCGGCAACGTCGGACCGGCGACGACCGCGTCCGTCGTCCCGATCGCGACCATCGCGCTCGAGCGCGGAACGGTGGAGCCCGCGATCGCCGGCCCGGGGCCGTTCCGGTTCCGCGTCTTCGCGCCCGGACCCTGGAATCCGGATCTCGCCGTCGCGGTCGCCGTGGATGGGATCAAGTTCCCGATGCGCACGCGCGCGGAGCACTGCGACGACGGCTGCTGGTACGAATCCATCGTCGAGGTCGGCGTCGAGACGCTCAACTCCGGGCCCCACCGCTTCGCGTTCTCCGCGCGCCTCGGCCAGGCCGAGGCCGCGTCTGAAACGCTCGCCGGACCCGTCGTCGTGGCGGGGCTTCCGCCGGCTTCGTTCGCCACGCTCGCGTCCGCCACGAGCGCCACGACCCCCCTGCCTTTCCTCGTCCCGATCGCTTGGGCGATCTCCGCCTGGATCGCCCTCATCCTCGACCGAAGGAGGACCCGTCCATGAGATCCCGTCAGAATCTCGTCGTCGTTTGCTTGCTGATCCTTCTTGCCGCCGACATCGCCGTCCCGCTCGCCTCGGGATACCACGAGCGCGAGAAGATCGCCGATGGATCGTCGGAAGCGCCGGAAACGCCGCTCCCGGTCCCTTCGACGGTCGAGCAGGTCCGGCGCGACGCGCTCGCGGCGCTCGACGAATCGGCGCGCGAGATCGGACGCCTCGCGGGGCAGGCCGGCATCGAGCTCGCCCTGCCGCCTCCGCTGCCGAGCCCGGTCTTCGTGGACGGGATGGATCCCGGGACCCGACAAGGAGGATACGGCGATTACGCGGAGATCGGCCGCCGCAGCTGGATCGTGGCCGAAGGCGCGGGCTGGAACGGCTCGGCCGGTCGCGCCGTCTCCGGTCCCGACGCGGCGGGCTACGCCGGCGGGGAGCGTCTCCTCGTCTCGCCCGCGATCGACCTCTCCGCGTATCCGCTCGCCATCTGCGGGACGCCCTTCCTCTGCGCCGACATCTCGGACATTCCTCTCAACTCCGCCTGCGTCGCCTACGTGCTCGTCTGGGGCAGGCTCTACGCCCCCTCGCGCCCGCAGGCGGGCGACCCGACCGGCGGCATCCCGCTTCGCGCCTGTCTCGAGGCCGCGGACCTCCGTCACGCCGACGCGCTCCGGCTCGGCGCCATCGACGACCAGGTCAACCTCATCCTCAAGCACCGCTTCAACATCGCCCGCGACATCGACGGCGCCCAGATCTGGGGCTTCCCGTTCGACCCCGTCGACAAGCTCAACTCCGGCATGCCCCTCGCGAACATCTACCGCGCCGGGAAGCTGCTCGTTCCGCTGAACGGCTCGAGCTACACGCCGCAGGTCGCGGGTCTCATGAACCAGCCTGGATTCACGGGCGCGCGCGATTGGGAGACGCTCGTCTTCGACATCACGCCCTACGCGGGCCAGAAGATCCATCTCGGCTTCCGATTCGTCGCTTCCCAGCGCGCGGATTCGGAGGGGCCCTCGTATTTCCGGACGCCCACCTTCGACCGGCCGACGGATTTCGGCTGGACCATCGACGATCTCGAAATCCTGGGTCCGGCGCTCCAGAACGACGCGAAGGTGCACGCGATCGACGTCCCCTCGATGCGGAAGGGCGACGACGTAACCGAGTACATCGCGCGCGACGAGCCGATCAACGTCACCGCGACCGTCCTGAACGCGGCCTCGCTCGAGCAGCGGCTGCGCGTCACGTTCACCGTGACCGGCCTGTCCGGGGGCGACCTCACCGCGAGCCAGGAGGCCACCCTCGCGCCCGGCGCGGTCTGGACGCCGAGCCTTGCCCTCCGCACGCCCGCCGCCGAAGGGGCAAAAGTCAGCGTGACGGTGAAGGCCGAAACCCTCGCGAAGGGGGGCGGCGCCATGACCGACCCCACGCCCGAGAACAACGCGAAGGTGCAGGAATACGTCGTTTCCACCATCCGTAACATCGTCGCCGACCTCTCGATCCCCCCCTCGTCGGCGATGGTGGACGAGGACGAACCGGTCGAAGCGAGCGGCGTTCTCCACAACCGCGGAAACAGCGCCGAAATCCTGACGTGGCGGATCACCGACACGTCGACCCCGAAAACGATCGAGGCCGCGACCGGCGTGATCGTGCTCAAGCCGGGGACGTCGGCGGATTGGAAGTGGACGCTGCGATCGGCCGATCGGGGCCAGCACAACGTGACCTTCACGGCGGCAAGCGCGGGCCTCGTCGCGCGCGACGTCGCCCATTATTACGTGCGCTCGTCGCCTCCGCCCCTGTTCGCGGACCTGGACCGCGTTCCCGATCCCGGCTGGCTGCCGGTCGAAGGCAGCGCACCCGAGGTGTTCGACGGCGGCTACTGGGGGAAGGGGCCCGCCAACAACCAGGCCCAAACGTCATTCCACGTGCTCCCGCTCCCGCTGACGTACCCCCGTTACCAGGACCTCAAGCTCACGATGCGGTACATGACCGATCGGTCGGCGATCGTCGTCGATTTCGCGCCGAGAGGCGCCATCTCGGTCGGACCTCGCGAGACGCTCTACGGCGACGCGGCCAACGAACCGCTCGTCGTCTGGTCCTCCGGCCCCGTTTCGCCGCGCGGACGCGCGGTCTGGCAGGAGATCCGGTACGTCGACACGCCGGAAGCGAGCGCGCGCCGCCTCATCGAGGAGGACCGGACGTGGCACTACTTCTCGACCGACATCATGCCGGAGGCGGGTCGTGGTTACTTCAACCTCTGGAATCCCTCGCTCTACGAGCTGCGCATCAAGCAGGTGCTGCTCTCGGGCGACGTCTTCATCGACGACCTTCGCGTGACGGGCGTCCCCGAAGGCGGCCTGGAGAAGGACCGGGTGGAGCTGTTCCGGCTGACGGGCGACGAGAGCGACCTCATCTACCCCCCTCGCACGCAGACCTACACGGTCGGCGCGATGCGCGACGTCGGATACCGGGATGGCTGGTACCTCGTCAACGCCACCATGGCGAAGCAGGCCTCCGAACAGGGCTTCGCCGTCATCCAGTGGACGAACCGGACCAACCT
Organism: Candidatus Thermoplasmatota archaeon; assembly: GCA_035540375.1. Lineage (NCBI taxonomy): Archaea > Methanobacteriati > Thermoplasmatota > Thermoplasmatota archaeon. Next base: position 40,508 of record DATLGO010000087.1, on the reverse strand, counting down.
CGGCCAGCCGCACCGCTTCACGGGCTTCGACAACGCGCCCGTCCTCTGGCAGGGCTTCTTCTTCGACAACTCGAGGCATCCGTTGGACACGCGCAACATCCAGATATCGCAAAATGCGACGCGCCTCATCTCGCCTTCCCTCGTCCTGCAGGGCGCCGTCGATCCCGTGCTCAGGTTCGAGCACGAGTACGGATTCCAGGGCGCGATCGACGACCTCGCGGCCGCGCCGAGATATTTCATGCACCGGACCTCGACCGTGGACCTTTCCTACAAGCGGTCCGACGGCCAGTGGTCGAGCTGGATCAGGCTCGAGCCGGTGGGCAACTATCCGCATTACTTCGAAACCACCGCGAACGGCATGCGGCGAGAGCCGGCCACGCATGGAGCGGGCACCTTCTTCCGCGGCGGTGACGGGTACTTCTGGCCCGGACCGTGCACGTTCCCCACGGCATGGTGCACCAACACCGTCTCGCAGACCCTCCTCGGCCCCGACGGCAATCCCTACCTCTGGGACCTGCCGACGTCCCGGCGCGAGCCGGCCATGTTCCGCTTGAGGGACCAACCTGCGCTGTCCGAAATCGATCTCGAGGGGCTCGAAGTGCGCTTCGCGTTCCACATCTCCGCCCGCGAATTCCTTCCACTGGATCGCACCGACACGAGCCTCTGGAGGATCGGAAGCGTCCAGGTCGACCCCGTCTCCACCTTCGCGGTCGACGCCGCCATCACCAACGTCGACATCCCCGTGGCGTACGACTGGCGCCTCCTCGGGCTCGGCCCCGGAAGCGTCATTCCGATCAACGTGACGCTCGCGAACGTCGGATTGTTCCGGGAGGACTTCACCGCCCGCATCGAAGTCCGCCGACTCGGCGGCGAAACCGTGGCCGAATTCGAGTCCCGGGCCGGCGAGCTGCTGCCCGGCGAATCCAGGAACATCGTCGTCCGCGCGCAGATCCCGCACGGCGAGGACATCCTCTACGAGATCGTGGTCACGGCGCTGCCGTCCAACGGGACGGCGGCCCGGGACGAGAACGCGTGGAACGACGTCGTGGCGATCGGGCGCGACGGCTCGCTGTTCGCCAAGACGCGCATCGACCTCAACGCGTGGAACGGCGTGTTCCCGACGGACGGAAGGACGACCCTGCCGCGCGTCCTCTCGACCGGCATCCGCAACCTGGGCAACATCGCGGTTCCGGATGCGGAGCTACGGCAGCGCATCGAGCGCATCACGGATCGGGGCGCCGTCCTGGTTTCGGAGCACGTCTGGAAGCTCGAGGACGCCATCGTGGCGGATCCCACGTCCGTCACCCTCGCGCGACTGCTGAAATCTCCGCTCGCCGAGGACGTGGCTTTCTTCACCCCCGGCGAGCCCGGCAACTTCGTCGTCACCTTCGAAGTCGTGCTGCCTCCCGAGTACCGCGACCACAACCCCGACGACAACCTCCATCGCTCGTTCCTCACAGCCACGGAAGCCATCATCGCCGACGACTTCGAATCGGGATTGGCCGCGTGGACGACGAACGGGGACGCGCTGTGGTCGAGCGGCGACGGATTCCGCGGCGGACGGGCGCTCGTCGGCGGCAACGCCTCCGGCGGACTCGTCAAGGCGGACGCCCACGGCTGGATCGAATCGCCCACGATTCCCCTCGCGAACCTCCGCGAGGCCAAGATCAACTTCCTCGCGCGATACGACCTCGAGGACGCTTACGACGGCGTCACGGCCGAGTATCTCGGGGAGAACGGTTGGGTCTCCATCGCCCCGGCCCGGCGCGACGGCGCTCTGGGGGCGTACCCCTCGCAGATCGTCGGGTCGAACCCGATCTCGCGGTCCACCTCGCCCGAGCGATGGCTGCCGGCATTCTCCGGCAATTCGCGCGCCTCGGAATTCAACCTCGACGGCTGGACGCCGGTATCCTTCGACCTCAGCCACGTACCCGAGCTGACCGAAACGGTCACGCTCATGAACGTCGAGATCCCGAGCCTCGCGGGCGAGCCCATCCTTCCCGCGGGTCGCGAAGTCTACGTCCCGCGCTCGCTCGCGAACGCCTCTTCCGAGGACCGTTGGGAGATCCTCAACTTGACGGAGACGATGAGGCGGACGAACGGTGACGCGTTCTGGTGGACGGGGCGGAGCGCGGCGCCGCCCGCCGGCATCATCCGCTCGACGGAAACGTTGTCCCGGCAGATCGACATCAGCTCGATTCCCGCGAACGCGACCCTTTCCGTCACGTGGCGCGACTGGCGCGCCGGCCGGACCGGGGAATGGTGGACGGGCGTGGGCATGTCGGTCGACGTCACCGCCTTCCAGCTGATCAACAACGTCCCGACCGCGAATCTCGCGGCGACCCCGATCCGCCTTCTCGAGGTTTCGGAGGACGGCCAGTGGCACACGCTCACGCGGACCTTCGAAGGCTACAATCCGGCGCAGACGTTCGTGCTCAATTTCGTCGCCCAGCGTCATCAGACGGCCATCAACGATCTCGGGTGGGCCGTCGAGAACGTGACCGTCAACGCCGTCGTGAACCGGGACGGGCGGCCGGTCGTGGTGCAGAGCTTCATCGGCGCCGACGATTCCGCCGCCGAGATCGCCGCCTGGACGACGACCGGACAGTGGCAGCGCGCCGTCGGCATCGCGTCGCGGCCCGCGACGTGGTCCTCGACGGTCCGCGCCGGGCCGGACGGCGTCCCGATCCCGGCCTGGACGTTCGGGCTGAATCCCGCCACGCGGCTGAACGTGGATACGAGGCTCGTCACGCCGGTCGTCAACCTGACCTCCGTGCAGGGGACTCGCGCCTCGCTCGACATCCTCCACCGCCACCAGCTCCTGTTCCTCGACGGAGCCGCCGCGCCGCTCTTCGACAACACCATCGCGAGGACGACGCCCAATTGGACCACGAACCGCGCCTACCAGGCCGGCGTGGTGGAAGTGTCGTTGTACAACCGCTCCACGCAGCGATGGGATGCGTGGAAGCAGCTCTTCGCGGATTCCGAGGGACCGTCGCAGGCGCGTCGGCCGGCGCCGTTCCGCGTCGCCACGGGCGAACCCGCGGGCGCCCCTTACACGGCAACCCTCCCGGACGCCGGCGACACCTTCGACCGGTTCGTCCGCAACCTGACGCAGCGCTACGGACGCGCCACGATCATCGCCTTCGACGCGTTCGAAGTCCCGACCTCCTTCGTGTTCTCGGGCAACTCCGCGGGGAACGGCCAGACGTGGGTCCCCGCGAGGTTCGACCTGACCCCGTACATCGGCGAGCAGGTCCGCTTCGCGTTCCACGGCTGGTCCGGAGGACAGTGGGGCGGCGGCGAGCCGGGCCCGGCGAACCGCTTCTGGGAAATCGCGGACATCCGGGTGGTCGGAGAAGCGCTGAGCGGTCCCGACACCAAGCTGCGCTTCCGCCTCGGCACGGACGCGACCGGACGCGAGGGTTCCCTCGAGATCGACCAGTTCGAGGTCCTCGGGCACCCGTACGATCGGAGCGTGGCGCTCACGCTGGACGCGCCCGCCGCCATCGGGTCCACGGACCCGGCCGCGGTCCGGGTCGCGATCCGCAACCACGGCGCGGACGAGCGACGCTTCGTCGCCGTGGGCGTCCGGGAAGTGCGATCCGAGCCTCCGTCCCAGATCAACGTGGTCGCGGCGCCCATCACGCAGGCGACGGGTTATCGCGCGGTGGCCGGTCCCTTCCGGCTGGCCCCCGCGGGCGAGGCGGGATCGACGGCTGATTTCGAGTTCCTCATCTATCCGAGATCCGGGCAGAATCTCCACCGGCTCGCCTTCGAGGTCCTCGACGGCTACCTGACGCCGAACGGCCTGGCCTACGCCCCCGCGCGCGACGACGTTCCGCACAGGGCGCTGCGCGTGGTGGAGCTGCCGACGGCGGACATCACCAACGTCGTGATCACGAACCTGGCGAACGCCCCGACCCTGGTCCAGGAGCCGGGGAACTTCACCGTCTCGGGCGTGCTCGAGAACCGCGGCACGACGACCGCCCACGCGGCCATCCAGGTCCGCGTCGAGAAGGCGGGAACGACCCCGCCCCTCGAGATCGCGCGGTTCACCCTGCCCACCGCAAGCACGATGCCGCGCACGACGCGCGCCTTCGTGACGCCCAACGTGACCGTGACGGAACCGGGCAACTACATCGTCCGCGTGAGCGTCCTTCGGATCACGCCGCTTGCGACGACCACGCTCCACGTCGCGCCCGACCATCTGGTCAAGGTCTCGACGAACGAGGTCCGATGGACGTCCTTCTTCGAAGACGGAACGGACGGCTGGATGCTCGCGAACGGCGTTCGACGTGACGACGGTCGCGCGGCCTCGGGACGCTGGAGCCTCCTCTACGGTGCGACCGACGCCGAGTACGCGAGCGGCTCGCGCCTCGGAGGCGCCACGTTCCCGCAGACCGTGACGATCGTCACGCCCCCGATCGACCTGCGCGGCCTCGGCAACCGGCCGATGCTCGCGTTCAAGCATCTGCCCATGCTCGGAAACGGCATCGTCCTCGTGCAGGCCACGGTCCAGGGTTGCAATTCGTGGTCGACGCTCGCCGCCCTGCCTCCCGGCATGACCACGACGGGACGCCTCTCGGACTGGCAATCGGTATTGATGGACCTCTCCACCGCCAATCCGTTCTGCGGAGGCCCCACGTCCCTCGTCGGCCGCGTCGTGCTCGTGCGCTTCGTGGTCGCGGGGAACGACCAGGGATGGCGGCTGGACGACGTCGCAGTCATGGCTTCGGTCCCGACCGCGACGCCGCCCACGTGGGTCGCGCGCATCACGGACGAGGCGCACAAGGTCTATGCCTACCGCGTCGACAACCCGGGCGCTTCCAGGATCCGGGTCGCCTTCGAACTCGATCGCGAGCGCTCGGGGCTCCTGCCCGACCAGCTCGGGTGGTTCACCTTCGAGCCCGCGATCCTCGAGATCGAACCGCGAAGCCACGGGATCGTCAACATGCACGTGCGGACGCCCGCGAGCCGCGACAACGTCCTCGGACGCCTCATCCCGATCGTCCGCTACTTCAACACGGACATCCCTGAGGTTTCGCGGACGTTCCGCGCCGACCTGACGTTCGACCCCCGGCCCCGCGCGGATCTCTCCGTGAGCGCGCTCGTGGACGGCCGCGCCCCGTCGGTGCGCATCGCGGTCGAGGAGGCCATGCCGCACGAATTGACCGCGATCATCCGCAACCGCGGCGACGCCTCGACGCCGACGCTCCCCATCCTGTTCCAGGTCTCCTCGGATGAATCCAAGGAGGTCGTCTGGGAAGCGAGGGGCGACGTCGAAGGTTTGCCCCCGATCACGCAATCCGAGGAGAGCACGGTGGTCAGCGTCTCCTGGAAGCCCGCCTTCGGAAGCCGCGGCAACCGGACTCTGACGGTCGTGGTCGACCCGGATCGCTCGACGCCCGACGTGGACCGCTCGAACAACCGCATCTCGATCCCCCTCGAGGTCGTGCCCATCATCCGCCCGGATCTCTCGATCGCGCCGCAGGACGTGGCCTTCACGACCCTCGCGGGCGACCCCCTGTTCGAAGCCGCGCCCGGCGAGCTCATCCGCGTGCAGGCGACGGGGCGGAACCTCGGTCTCTCGAGCGCCCGCGCGGTGACGCTGAGCATCATCTCCGGCAGCACCATCCTCGGTCAGGAGACGTGGGACATCGTCGAGCCGGGTCGCTCCTTCACGCTGTCGCTCACCCAGTTCGCGCCCGCCGAGCCGAGCACCTACCGGTTCCTCGTCACGACGCAGGATCTCGAAGGCCGCAGCGAAAACAACCAGATCGACGTCGAGGTGCCGATTTATCCGCCCGAGCTCGTCGTGCCGCGGTCCTCGAAGCCGCATCCGCTGAGACCGGGTCAGCCCGCGTCGATCGTGTCGGAGTTCGAGAACGCGGGCCCGTTCCCGCTCCTCCTCAACCTCTCGGGCACGCTCGAAGGCGGCTCCGTCCTGCTCAACCCGGCGCGACTCGCGCTGGCGCCGGGCGAGAAGCGCTCCGTCGAGCTGTCCATCGCGACGCGGAGCGATCTCGCGCCGGGCCTCCACCTTGTCCGGGTCCTCGCTACGGGACCCGGCTTCAAGGCCGTCCGGACCTTCCCGGTCGAGTCTGAAGCCAACCCGGCGCTCGCGGTGACCGTGCATCCGGCCCAGGCGACGACCGTCGCCAAGATCCAGTACGACGCGGTCAACGTCGGGAACGTCGCGATCGAGCCCGTCGTCGTCCTGAGGGCCCGCGACGGCGCCGAGCTTGCGCGCTCCGATTCGCCTCGCCTCGCGCCCGGCTCGTCGCGCCTCGGAAGCCTGACCTGGAAGCTTCCCCCCGGCACGCCGCCCGGGACGATCGAGGGCGAGCTCATCGTCCTCGACGGGAAGTTGGAGCGCGCCCGCGGACCGGTCTCGATCGAGGTCGCCGCATGGGGTCGCGTCCGCGGACAGGTCGTGGAAGAGGGGCGCGACGAGCGCGGCGCTCGCCGATACGCGCTCGACCTCGCCTACGAGGGCAACGCGCCCTCGACGCGTTCGCTCGCGCTCTACGGCCTCGCCGCGGGCGACGGACGCTTCAACCGTTCGATCGTGGACCTCGCGCCCGGCAGGAGCGAGAGGATCCTGCTCACCGTGACGCCGGCGTCGGCCCCCGCGACGGGCCTCCGGGCCCTCCAGGTGGCCCTCATCGACCCGGCCGGGACGGCGCCCGCGATCGAGACGACCGATCTCGTCGAGGTCCTGATGGACAACCGCAACCCGAACCTGCAGCTGAAGTCGGCCGAGCGCGGGAGCGTGGATGTCGCCGCGAACGAGATGGTCACGTACCACGCCTCGATCCGCAACACCGGCGACGCGGAGGCCCGGAACGTCAGCGTGCGGCTCTTCGTCGACGGGCTCCTCGTCGACCACAAGGTCGTACCGGCGATCGGCGCCGGCATCGAGGACCGCGTCACCCTGGAATGGCGCGCCAAGGCCGGCGCCCACGCCGTCGCGATCCTCGTGAGCGACCCCGCGTCGGCGTCGCCGCCCGCGTTCGCGGAATCCGTCGAAGTGAAAGCCGCCCTCGTCGAGATCCCCAAGAGCATCCCGAACGCGGGTCCCCTCTTCGCGCTCGCGGTGCTCGCCCTCGCGTTCGCCGCCCGGCGGAGGGCCGGTCGATGAGGCTCCGCTTCCCGCTCCTCGTCGTCCTCGCCCTTCTCGTGGCGGACGTCGCCGTCGTCGGAGCGGGCGAGCCGCCGCGGCCCTTGTGGTGGGGACCGACGGGCATGACGGAAGGCTGGCATGTCCGCATCCCGGTCGCCGTCGACAACCCCTCCTCGCTCACGCTGCGGGACGCGACCGTCGCGCGGGACGTCGACGTGCGAGCCGCGCTCGCCGCGGCGGGGTGGAGCTTTTCGCGATCCGCCTCGGGCCCCGAGCTCCAGGGCTTCGAATTCGATCCGGCCTCCGTCCGCGTCGTCGAGTACCGCGGCCTCGGCACGGACTCGGCCTTCGACGGCTTCGTGCTCGGCGAGGTGCCGGCGCGCGCGTGGCTCGGCGGCGTCGTCGGAAACGCGGCCTTCGACGCGACGAAGTCGCCGTTCCTCCACGTGGAATGGGCGCTTCCGGGGGAGACGGCCCCGGGCTCCACGCGCTATTTCATGATCTACCTGGACGGCATGGCCAACGGACCGAAGGCCGCGAACGTGCTCGGCGCGCCCGATCAGGATCGCTTCGGCGGCCGCTACTGGATCTCTCGGGGAACCACATTGTACGGCATGGCCCAGCGTCTCATGATCACGACGCTCGAACCCGACACGAAGGTGACGATCGAGGGGTTCGCGGGCGGCCGCGCCCGCCCCATCCAGTATTCGTCGCAGAACGGGAACGATAATCCCTACACGACCACGGACGGCGAAACGAGGCTCATCCAGATCGGGACCACCCCGACGCCGATCCGGATCACGGCCAGCAAGCCCGTCGTGGCGGTCGGCCTGCCCCCTCCGTCCACGCAGCGGCTGTCGAGCGGGACCGTCGTGACGCTGTCGACCCAGGCGGGGCCCGTTCCGAGCGCGGATGGGAACCTTGTCGGACGCGAGTTCGTCCTTCCTCTCGTGAAGAACGGCTACATCCTCCTCGCCCCCGAAGGAACCGCCCGCGTCGAGGAGGGCGTCCAGACGCACGTTCTCGAACCCTCCAATCCCTGGCGCATCATACCCGTCGGGGACGAGGTCGCCGCTCCGGTCCACATCACGAGCGACGCGCCCATCATGGTCTGGGCGCTGCCCAATCTGAACCGCGACGCGGTCGGCATCGTCCAGGGCGTCTCGCCCTGGGGCGCCCCCGCTTCGTCCTCCATCCTCGCGATCGGGCAGACCCTCAGGATCTGCGATCCCCTCGGGACGACTCCGAACGGCAACGGACCCGATTGCCCGTCCGTGAGGCCTTGTACGTATGGATTCGTCTCGACCCTGGCGGGGCCGCAGGGCATCGCGCTCACGCGCGGCGCGACCGGCGTCTTCTCGGTCACGGGCTTCGACGGCACGAACTGGATCCGCGGTCGCCACATGCTTTCCGCCAACTACCAGATCCCGTCCCGCGTCGGGGATCGAAGCGACGCGGCCGAAGTGATCCTCGGCCGCCCGTTCGCGATGGCGGTCCGCGATCAGTGCTTCACCCGGTGGGACGCCGTGGAATCCGTCGCCTCGGAACGGATCGACGCGACGAAGGCCATCTCGGCCTTCGGAGGTTTCCCGAACGGGGTTCCCCTCACCGCGATCGGGGGTCGCGATGCACGCACGTTCAACCTCTACTGGCCCGCGAGCGTCATCGCCTTCCACGTCGGAACCGAGATCGCGATCACCGATGCCCAGGGAAGCGTCACGGAGATCGGGCTGACGGCGGGCGAGCTCGCCAACGTGGCGGCCACGGCCGCGGCGCCGGTCGTCGTGCGCTCCAACAAGCCGCTCGCGGTCCTCGGTCCGACCGCGAACGCGTATTTCGTCGGCCTCGACGAGACGCTGAAGACGCGCCTGCTTCCCAACCCCGACTATCGAGGCTACCTGCTCGACATCGCGCCCGCCGGCGACGGCAGCGAACCCGTCGTGGCCCTTGCGGGCGCCGGCCACACGGCCACTTTTGAGCTCGTCGTGCGCAATCTCGCCAAGGACCACCGCGGAAATCCCGTCGCAGACCGCGCGCGGATCACCCTGCCCCCCACGCCCCTCGGATGGACCGCAACCGTCTCCGACGAGGTCGTCGATCTTCCCCCGGGAGGCTCGAAGACGATCAAGGTCAGCGTGACGCCCGACGCGGCCACCCCGGAAGGGTCCCGGCTCTCGCTCGCCGTGACCGCCGTCTCGGAAGGCAATCCGCGGCAATCGGACAGGATCAACACCCTGACGCTCGTCCGGGCCACCTACGGCGTCGAGATCTGGTTCCACACGGAGGGGGGACCCAAGGCCGAGAATCTCCTGTCCCGCCCCGCCGAGAAGAACCGCATTCCCGTCGTGATCCGGAACAAGGCTTCCGTGCCCGACCGCATCTTCGTCGCGGCCGAGGTCCTCGGCAACGATTGGTCGGCGACGTTCGAATCGCCGCCGGGCCGCATCGTCGAGCTCGACATGGACGCGGGGGAGATCCGAACGCTCGTGCTGGAAACGACCGCGCCCGACGTCTCCGGAGGGTCGCAGTCGATGCTCGAGCTGACCGCCACGTCGACGTCGAACCTCGGCGCCGTGGACAAGATCCTCGCCAACCTCCGCATCAAGCCGCAGATCCGGCTCGACCTCGAAGCGAAGCAGACGCTTGTCGAAACGGCGCCCGGAAGCATGGCGCGCATGCCGCTCACCATCACGAACCAGGGGAAGCAGACCATCAGCGTCCGGTTCAACGTGACGGGCGTGGAGCTTCCCGGCTGGGGCTCGCCGGCCATCGAAGTCGGGTCGCACGCCATCTCCAACCTCGCCGGCATCGCCCCGGGTTCGAAGGTCCACCTGAACGCCACCATCCTCGTCGGGGCCAACGCCTCGCGCGGCGAGACGTTCGCCTTCCGCGTCCGCGTCGAGACCATTCCGCAGTTCGTCGGCGACGTCCCCATCTCCGATTCGGTCGACCTCAAGGTCCTCGCCGCGAGGCGTCACGATCTCGCGATCGAGATCCCGACCCCGTCCCTCGTCATGGACGAATCGGGACGGGCGAGGGCGCGCTTCGTCATCGAGAACAACGGCAACGGCGGCGAGACGTTGCGGATCATTCCGCGCTCGCTCCTCCCCGGATCGGTCGTGAGCCTCCCCCCGCCCGTCTCGGTGCCCGTCGGACAGATCCTCGAGATCGAGACCGACCTCGCGCTTCCCCTGCACGCGCCGCCGCGCACGACGGCGCTCGCCTACCGCCTCGTCGCGGACGACGCCTCGGCGTGGGAGCTCGAATGGAACCTCACCGTCCCCGAGCGCCAGGTGGTGACCCTCGACCCGGTCGAACCCGCGGTTTCCCTCGTGGGACGCACGCGGCCGACGAAGCTCGCGGTGATAAACGACGGCAACGTCCCCCTCCCGCTTCCGCCGCGTCTGCTCGGACCGGAGGGATGGCGCTTCGACTTCGCTTCGCCGAAACCCACGCTCGAACCCGGCGAGCGCGCCATCCTCTCGGCGGAGGTCACCCTCGCGCCCGACGTGAAGCCGGGACGCGCCCTGATCGCGCCGGACCCGGCGTGGGCCCGCGGCGCCGCCGTGCCCTGGGAAGCGCGAAGCGTCGTCCTCAGCGCGACCCCGGCGCCCTCCGAACCCGGGACCACCGCCGTCAAGATCCGCAACGCCGGCACGGGCGATGCCTACGACGTCGTCGTCGAGCTGGAGCAGGACGGTCGCGTGCGCGACCACCTGACTCTGCGTCGCGTCCCGGCGGGAGAGGAGGTCTATGCCGTGCTCGCGGGCCAGGGCGGCGCCGCCCGGGTCGTTGTCGACCGTCCCCTCGCGTACGGAGCGACACCGACGCTCGTCGACGCCGAGATCTCCGGTCGCGCGAACGTGCCTTTCGCGCCCGTCATCTTCATCATCGCCGCGGTCGCTTGGGCGGCTGTCACGTTCCGATCCCGCAGAAGCCAGGAGCCACCCCGATGAAACCCAGTCCCGCCGACCTCGCGCCCGTGAAGGATACCCTCGAGTCCGTCCTGTCCCAGGTCCGACAGGTCGTGGTCGGGAAGCACCAGGTCCTGAAGTACCTCGCCGCGGGGATGATCACCGAAGGGTGCCACATCCTGTTCGAGGACATGCCGGGCCTCGCGAAGTCGGTCATGGCGAGCGCCGTGAGCCACGCCTCGGGCTGCGAGTTCCGCCGCATCCAGTTCACGCCGGACCTCCTCCCCGGCGACATCACGGGCACGAGCATGTACAACCAGAGCGAGGGGCAGTTCACGTTCCGCAGAGGCCCGATCTTCTGCAACTTCCTCCTCGCCGACGAAATCAACCGCGCCTCGCCCAAGACGCAGTCGGCCCTGCTCGAAGCGATGGCCGAGAAGCAGGTGAGCGTCGAAGGCACGACGTACCGCCTGCCCGCCCCCTTCATGGTTCTCGCGACGCAGAACCCCGTGGAGCAGGAGGGAACCTACCCTCTCCCCGAAGCCCAGCTTGATCGCTTCATGCTGAAGCTGAGCATGGGCTATCCCTCCCGCGACGAGGAGAAGGACATCCTCAAGCGGCGCGCCCAGCGCGGCCGCGACAGCTTCGACGTGAAGGCCGTCGCGTCGGCCGAGTCGCTCGTCCGACTCGCGAAGATCGTCGAAACGGTCGTGGTGACCGAGCCCATCTACGACTACATCGCCGACATCATCGATGGGACGCGCCGGCATCCCGATCTCCACGCGGGATCGTCCCCGCGCGGCAGTCTCGCGCTCTTCAAGCTCGCGCGCTCGTGGGCCGCGATCCACGGCCGACCCTACGTCACGCCGGACGACGTGCGCGAGCTCGTCGTGCCCGTCCTGGCCCACCGCCTCATCCTGAAGCCCCAGGCGCGGCTTGCGGGAAGGACGACGAAGACGGTGCTCGAGGACATCCTCCAGAAGACGGCGGTCCCGAAATTCACGAACGCCGTGGCCGCCACGCCCCGGTCCATCGCCCCGTGATCGCGCCAGGGCGCTCGCTCCGGTCGCGCGCGGCCGCACGCGGGAGCGCCCCTGACGTCGCGCTCGCGCGCGGCGGGGTGCGCGCACTCTGCGCCGAGGCCGCGAGCCCTGCGTCCTTTACGGCGCGCCTTCCCAAGGCGCGATGACGTCACAGTCGTAGAGGACCGTCTCGCCCGCGTCGCCTCCGACCTCGTAGCGCAACGGAAGGGTTTCCGTGCACACGTCGAACCCGGGCGACCCGGCGGGGAGGAGGACCGAATAGGGGGTCAGGTAGTGTCCCGGGAAGACGCCGTCCTCGGCGTGGGCATACCGCATCGGCAGGACGATCGGATCGGACGCGCCGCGTTCGAGCGAGGCGAGGATGGCCACAACGGGCCAGGGCGTTTCCGCGAGGACGGATCCCGGATACCCCGCGACCACGATCACGCCGTCGCCCCAGGTATCGTGGGGCGTGAGCGTCACCGTGAACTCCTGGAGCGGTCGGAGGCTCAGGTATTCCCCGCCGCTTGCGTAATAATCGTCGGGCTGGGGTCGGGCTCCCTGCCCGTAGGGCTCGTCGCCCGCGCGACCCACGAAGCCATCCGCGTCGAGGTCGCGCCACAATCCGGTCCACGCCTCGAACGTGACGAGCCCCGGTGCGCTCGTCTGGGCGCCGTCGGCGCGCCGTCCCATGAGCGGGCCGTCCCGTGATTCGAGCTGGGACGCGACGCCGCCGGTCGGATTGACGCGCGCGAGCGCGAGGAGATCGATCCAGGGGGCGTAGGCCGCCTTGTGCTCCTCCCATCGGCCCGCCCGGCTCGATCCGCTGTCGACACGCCATTCCTGCGGATAGGGGCTCCACCCTTCGCGTGCGACGGGCGCAAGCGGGGTGTCCGCAAGGATCGCGGGGTCGGGGGCGCACCGGCGGGGGCAGATCCCGAGGTTGGGGCTCCCGACGGACTCGACCGCCTCGCCCAGGAGCACGCCGTAGAGCGCTGCGACAGGGCCGGGCGCGAGCGCGGAGTAATCGTCGATGTCGACGAGGCTGCCGGGCCGCGGCGTGAAGGGGAAGCGTCCATCGGGGTCGGGCGCGAGCAACGGTCGCGACACAGTCGTGACGCGGACGTGGCGGAAGAGGCTGCCGTCGGTGAAGAGGATATGGGAGGTCACGGGGACCTCGGACTGGGCTGCGTCACCCGAGGAGACGAACACGTCGGCTTGGGCCTTGTAGACGAAATCGGGCATGTCCTCCTGGAACCGGGACGCGCTGAGGAGCGTCGGATGGCTCCCCGGCTCCACGTACCCCAGCAGCGGATCACCGGTGATGTCGATGGCCCATTCGTTGTCCATCGCGTGGCTGAAGCTCTGGGGATCGACGTAGCGGACGTCCACCATGGCGTCGCCGTTCACGTTGTCCCATTTCCCCCAGAGGGCGATGAAGAATCCGCCCCCCGGCGCGATCACGTCGCCGATCGCGCCTCCGCTCGCGCGCGACGGATTGGTCCCCCGCTTGAGCGAGCCCAGGGCGCCCGTCGGGGGTTGGGCGCTTTCGCCGGAAACGAAAGCGAAAGCCTGCTCCACCTCGTCGCCGAGCGGAGGCGGGGAACCGTAGACGGCAAAGAAGCTGTCGAGGATCTCGATTCCCGTCTGCGGCGCCTCGAAGCGCGTGGGAACCCTCGGACATGCCGCGGAGGCTTCGCCGTGCCGCGCGGCCTCGACGCAGGTCTTCTGGCCGAGGTCCTCGAGCCGGAGGCCGTTCGGCTCCTCCATCTCCCCTGTTTCGTCGACGGAGAAGTTCGTGACGCAACCGGCTGCGAGAAGCGCGGGCGCGATGAGCAGGAGCGGACGATAATCCATCCGGAGGAGCCTCCGCGCCATCACCTTGCGACTCGCGTCTTCACCGTTTCCCCTCCTCGTCAGTCCGATCGCCGCTCATGTCGGGGCCAGGGACCCGACGCCTCCGCGGCCAACATCATCGGAGGGAAGTCCCTGGGTCGCGGCGAAGGGGCCACCCCGCCCCGATCGACCCGCGGCGGCGGGCAGGCCCGGCGACCGGCCCGCGTGACGGCTTCACCCGGGACAATTGCCCGCGATGAAGTCGTACAGGATCACGAGGTCCTGGAAGTCCGCGGCCGTCGAGGCGAGGTCCGGGTTGAACTCGAACAGCACGATGACCTCGTGTTCGGCGAGCGCGATCCGTCCGTTCTCGATGTAGGGCGCAAGATAGACGGCGATGTCGGTCTGGAGCGTGCCGAACGCGGGGACGTCCGGCGGCAGGTCGCCGTCGCGCAGCACGCGGACGTGCGGATCAGCGGACCAGGAGTTCCACGTCGAGACGAACCCGAAGCCGTTGGCCTGCCCGCGCACGCCCACGATGTCGCCCGGTCCGACGACGAAGCTCTCCTGCATGCCGCGCGCGACCGGCACCCCGCCGTAAAGGGGCGAGAACGTCGCGCCGCCGTTGCGTGTGGACCATGCGTACACGGGGATGCGAGGACCTGTGGCCCCGTACGTGATGTCGACGCCCACGACTTCGAGCACGAGCGGCCCGGCGCAGCGCGGACGGACGCCGCCCGTCGGGAGGATCTCGAACGGGGGGATCATGGGCCGCAGCGGATCGGGCGGGATCACGACCGGCGGAAGCACCTCGACGAGACCCGTGATGTACGAGCGCGCGCCATTGAGGTCCACCACCGTCACCGTGGTCGGATAGAGGCCGGGCGCGACGTCGAGCGGAAGCTGTAAGGTCCCGACGTAAAGGCCGTCGCGCGCGACCGCGTCGCCGCGCGTCCCGTCGTCGTGGAACTCCACGGGAGGCACCTGGACGCCCGCGAGGCGTCCCGTGACGCTCGCGACGAGCTTGCGCCCCGACGGGTGGTCGACGAGAAGCTCGATGACGACCGTTTCGGTGCCGTTCGCCACGATGCGGTCCGCGCCGTTGCCGAAGAAGACGGAGGCGGCGAGGCCCTCGAGCTCCGGCGGAGGCGCCACGGGGTCGACGTTCACCGTCGCCGCACCGTGCGCGGAAACGCCCGCGACTTCGTGCACGACGAGCACGGACAGCGGGGCGCCCGGCGGTACGGGAGACGCAAGCAGGAGGGTGGCGAATTCGCCGTGATGCCATACAAGGCCCGCCGCGCCCACGGGCCCGTCGAACAACGTGGTGAGTCCCGCCGCGACGTGGACGCGTACGGAAGCCATGTCGACGTCCGCGCCGCCCGTGTGCACGAGGACCAGATGCTGCGCGCCGACGTGCGTCTCGGCCGAGACGGTGAGCGGCAGCGGATCGTAGCGCTCGACGACGGGGGACGGCCCCTGATGGAGGGCGAGGACGGCGACGAGCGTCACGATCGTCCCGAGGCTCATCGCCGTGCTGACGACGTCCGAGACGCCACGATCGGCGCGAAGGGTCCGCTTACTGGACGTTGACATCGTACACCCCGTAGCTGAAGGAGAGGCGGAGGTCGGCGACGTCCGTCCGGGGACCTTCGAGCGTCACGACGAGCGTTCCCTTGCCCGACGCCCCGACGGAGCAGTCGACGGGCATGCACCGCAGGGTGTAGTCGGCGGCGGATTGTCCCGGAAGCGGCGCCGTCCGCGAGGCCGTGAAACCGGCCTGCGCGAATCGGGACTCGAACCACGATTTCCAGGCGGCCGGGTGCTCCGTGACGAGCGTCCACGTCGCGTTCCTCGCGTTCGCGGCGTCCTCGATCTCGCGCGCGGCGGGTCCGGGCACGAGGTCGACGCGCACGCTTCCCGCGTCGTTCGAGGCCGAGATCGCGTGGCCGCGGAGGCCGGGGAGACCAAGGCTCGCCCGGTATTCGCCGGGCGAGACGGCCTCGACCTCAAGCGGCGGACCGGAGACGACGATCGCGCGGTCGCCCTGCACGCGCACGAGGCCGCCGTACTCCATGCGGTATCCGAACGCCTTGGAGTACACGGGTTGAGCGTCGAAGGCCAGGCAACCGGTCGAACCCGAGACGAGGTCCGTGACTGCGGAACCGTCGCCCGCAACGTGCGTCGCCCCGAAGGAGCCGCACCGGGGATCGAAGAACACGGTTCCGGAAGGGCTGAACGGCACGGCGCCGCCGATGAAGGGCATTTCGACCGCGCGCGCGGGGGGCGGCGGCGGAAGGAGCACCGTGACAGGAGCGCCCTCCGCGAGACCCTGACCCGTGGAGCGGGAAAGCTGGCGCAGCGCGCCCGCGATCTCGGCGTCCCACGCGCTTTCCGCGTCCATCCCGTACACCGGGATGTCGCTTCGGACGGCGTTCGCGTATACGGTGACCGCGAGGGCCATCATCAGGATGATCCCCACGGCCCCGGCCACAGCCCTGTCGTCGGAGAAGTTTCTTCGTTCCATCTCAAGCCTCCGAAACGCAGGACCGGTCGCCGCCGTTGTCGGCGTCGAGGAGCCGGTTCTGCCTGGAATAGAAGTTGTTCGTGTGCTCGGGACCCTGCGCGACGATGGGCAAGCCGAGGACGAGACTGACCTGGAAATGGCAGTCCGGCACGTCGACCTCGAGCGCATGCTCGCCAGGCCCCAGGACCGCGGTCGCGCTGTCGAACAGGGTCTGCCCGCCGGCCGTCTCCCATGAGAACGCGGCCGAGGGCGCCCGGTACGTCACGAGCGAGACGGTCACGTTCGCGCACCCGGGCGCGATCGTCACGTAGGCGGTCACGTGGTCCCCCGGCCTCACGGCGCCGCCGAGATCGGCCGCGGCCGCGCCCGAGATCCCGTAACGGTAGCCCGCGACGGCTCCGGTTCCCCCGGGACAGGTCCGCGCGTCCGGCATCGGGGTGCTCGTCGGGTTCGCGGACTCCTCCGTCGCCTCGAGGCGTCGGACGAGCTCGACGACGACGGAGGCCGTCGCGCGCCGTCCGTCGAAATCGATGGCCGTCGCATCGAGCGTCTTCGAGCCCCCCGAGACGTCGCGCGGCACGAGCACGAGCGCGCCCCAGACGCCGTCGCCCGCGAGGCGGTCTCCGCCCGCGCCGTCGTCGCGCAGGGCCGCCCACGCGGGGCCCTTCATCGACGTGAGATCGACGTAGACGTGGCGCACGTTCTTGCGGCCGGCCTCGTGGGACACGTCGGCCTCGACGAGGATCTCGGCGGGCGGGGCGAGGACGATGGGCGACCCGGCCCCGAGGACGCGCAGCCTCATGGTGAAGGCGGGAGGAGGATCGACGCGGGGGACGACCGCGCCCGATACGTCGAGCTCCGCCGTCGCGAGCGTGTGGCCTCGCGCGACGTCGATGACGGCGACCGACACGGCGCCTCCGAGCGCGAGGGTTTGCGCGACCGGCACGGCGACGGCGTCCCCGAGCCCGAATCGCTCGGCCGCAAGCGGGGCATCGTGCGCCTTCCGTCCGTCCACCGTGACGACGACGCGGAGCGAGCCGCCGCTGAACGTCTCACCGCCCGCGTGGACAAGCGTGACGTGATCCGACCCCTCGAGCGCCGCGGCCGCGAGAGCGAGGCCGGAGGGAGGCAAGGGGGCGCCGCTCGTCGAAACGAGGCCGAGCGACGCGCCCGCCACGAGAGAGGCCGTGACGCCCACGAGGAGCATCGTGGCGACGACGTCCGAGAGGGCATCGTCCCCGAGGGCGCGCCTCGGGCGGCGTTCGGCGAAGCGGTCGCGACCATGGGCGGAGCGCGGCATCATGATACATCCTCGACGCAGCCGGCGAGGACGGGACGTGCGTCCCGGACCTCGCCCGACGCGCCGCGGGGGCGCGCGCTCCGCTTAATCTTTCGCGATGATCGGTGGACGTGACCACGTCAGGCTTCGGCGAAGCCGACGCGGGAAGGCGCCGCCGTGAACGCGGCCGCGGCGGCATCGAGGCAGGCCTCGTCGCAGATGGTCAAGGACCAGGAATCGGCCCCGAGGATGCCGCCGCAGCATGCGCACGTCGCGCTCATGAGACGGACGAGGACCGCGGCGGGCGAAAGACTGGCGTGAGATCGTTTGGGCCGTGATCAAACGATTGTGACGGATGCCCGGAAACTCATGGATGCGAGCGTTCCCCCCGGACGGCGTCGCCGTCAGCGGTCGCAAGGAAGAAGGCCGGACCGTAGCCAGGGCTGGCGGAGCCGAGACGGAAGGCGAACGGCGCCTCGTGCACCTCGTCGCCCATCGTGATGAGGAGGATCGGTCCATCGTCGAGCGGGACCAGCCGCGCCCTGAGGCCCGCGAACCGGCGTCCGGGGGGCCCCGGCCAACGCACCGGGATGTCGAGCAGGAAAGGGACCTCCTGCGCGCCGTCCTCCGCGGCCGCGATGGCGCTTTCGAGCGCGCCGAGAAGGCGCTCGAGCCGGTCGCGCATCTCCGCGGCGGCGACGCTTTCGCAGTGCGGGCAGAGGCACTGACTGTGGACGCGCAGCACGCGCTCCTCGACGACTCGGCTCACGCCGACGCGCGCGACGAAACCCCGCGCGGCCGCGACGCTCGTCACGTCGAGCACGGTGGGGGGCCGGAACGCGTCCCGAAGACCGAGGGGATGGGCGTTCGCGCGCGGCGCCTCGGGGGACGTGGGATGGGGATGGATCTCCAAGAAAGGCCTCCGACCCCGCCTCGACGCGGCGGCGGAAAGGAATCCCTTCGTCACGTTCGATCGGGCATCGAATGGCGCGCGTGTCCTGAGGGAATTCGAACGTTTCGACGCAGGAATTCTCCGCCGGGCTGTCGTCGGCGGCCCCGATGATCGCGAACCTGTGGCGCGAGGTCAAGGGCGCGGCCCGCACGCTGAAGCTCATCGGCGTCGTGTCGCTCGGCCTCGTCGTCGGCGGCATGACGGCGTACCTGGCATGGGGCCTGTTCGGCGGACACGTAGTGGCCGTCTGGGAACGCATCCCGCTCGAGGTCCGCGAGCTGCTCCTCCTCGGAGGCGTCCTCGTGTTCCTCGCGCTGACGTTCGCAAGCGTCACGCTCCTTCTGCGCGACGTGATCGGTCGGCGCCGCGCCGCGGCCCGCGCGCGTGAAACCGCCCCGATCCTCGAGTTCTCGGCCGGAAGCGTCACCGCGGCCGCGCTCGCCGAAGGCGAAGCGCTGCCGGCGACCGAACGGCGATTCGTCGCAAGCCACCGCCGGAAGTACGTCGTCCGGCCGAAGGACGCGTGGGGCTTCTCGAAGCGCGTGTGGGGCGAGCCCGTGCTCTTCCTGGAGCCGACGCGGGCCGGCGACTCGAAGGTCCAGCCGGCCCTGCAGCTCGCAAGCCGGGAGCGCGTGAAACACGCGAAGGCGCTCGAGCGCCTGAAGCGCGACGCGTCCCAGCTTTCGCTGCTGCGCGTCGTGGTCGGCGTCGGCAAGGGTTACACGAGCCTCACGCGCGCGCACGCCCTGAGGGAGGACTTCGCGCGAACGCCCGCGAAGCTCCGGATGAACTGCTTCGTGACCGACGCCGCGCAGCCGCTCACCGCGGAGACGCCCGTCGAGCCCGTCGTCGAGAGCGTCAAGGTCCTGTGAGGAAACCGCATGCACACCAACGGATTCAGGGGATCGAGCCTGCCGGGAAGCCGCCGCATCGCGCCGCTCGAGGTCGTCCAGCGCGTCGCCCGATCCGCGACGAGCGGGTCGAAGGGCGTCACGAACGACGGCCTGCTTGCGGATCACCTCGCGCGCTTCGGCCCGTCGGAGCTCAACCTCGTCGTCGTCAACAAGGGCGCCCGCACCGAGACGGACCTGGCGCTCCAGAACGTGCTCGACCTCTTCGACCTCGTCGTCCTCCGGACGACGCACGGCCGCGAGCCCGGCACGTTCGCGAAGGAGCTGATGCCAGGCATCTTCATGACGCCCACCGCGGTCCAGACGTCGATCGGCGAGTATGGCATCCAGGACGCGATCGAGCGCCTGCTCGAAGGCGTCGACACGTACGGCCCGCGTCCGCTCACGGCGCCCGCCGAGGGACACGGCTCGCCCATGATGTGGCTCATCTCGGCCGGCGACACGCGCCAGGGGGAGTCGCTCTACCGCCAGATGGACACGACGTACCGGCCGCACCGCCACATGTGGAGCCATCACGAGCGGCCGGGCGAGGACCTCCACTGGGCGATCCTCGTCCAGCTCTCCGACGCCGAGATCGACGCCGTCTTCCCGACGCTCCGCACCGAGCCCGGCTACGCCCAGTACGTCGAGCGCTCGGACCGCGCCCTCGCGAATCTCACGCCCCAGACGGGGATCATCCACGGGTGAAACACATGCGCACCACGCTTTCCATCGCCGCGCTCGTTCTCGCGACCGCCCTCGTGCCGACGGCCCCCGCCGCTCCGGCCGGGGATTCCTTCCTGTTCGTCACCTTCGAGCTGGGCGACGTGGTCGCGCGCGCCCCCTTCCAGGGGACGTTCCGCGCGACCTTCGCGAACGCGACGGCCGAGACGACGCTCGCGGCGCGCGCGGGCGACGCCCTCGCGGGAAGCCTTTCCCTGCCCGTCGAAGGCGGCGCGGGGTCCTGGTCGGTGGAGCTTGCCACGCTCGCCGGGGTTCGACTTCTCCGCGTGGGCGGCGAGCTCTCCGCGGAGGGCATCCGCATCCTCGGAAGCGAGGTGGATTCCGGTCGCCTCGACCTCCCGCGCGACACGACGAGCCTGCGCGTCGTGAAGGGGCACGTGAGCGCGACCGTCGCGCTCGTCGGCCACCTGCGGACGCCGGACTGCTGCAGCGCGACGCTCGGCATCGATGCCGACGCTGATGGCGAGATCAGCGCGGCGGAGTCCCAGACGGTCCGCGCGGTCGGACGCGAGGTGCGCGCGACGGTGTCGCTCGCGCGCGCCGCGCCGAGCGTGCCGTATCTCTTCACGGTGACGGACGGCGCCGGTCGCGTCGTCGCGCGCGCGAGCGGGACGTACTCCTTCACGAAGCTCAACGGCGTAAGCGCGAACGGAGAATTCGACCCCGCCGTCGTGGAGCACGTCACGGGCAGCGTCGACCGCGTGCCCCACCTCGTGCAGCACGACATCGGCTCGAGCATCCTCCTCCAGACGGTGGCGGGGAGCGCGAAGGAGACCGACGGGCCGCGCGTGTTCTTCACGATGGGCACGCCCGGCGCGACCGCGCCTGCCGAGACGCGGATCGAGGAAGGGGCGCCCCAGGAGACGGTCGCGACGGAGACGGCGGGAGAGCCCGCGCCGCGCGCCGCCTCGTGGGTGAGCGCGACGCTCGCGCTCGTCATGAGCCCGACGTTCCTCGCCATCGTCGTCGGCGCCTTCGTCGCGGCCTTCCTCGCCTTCGCCGCCCGGCGCATGCTCGACCGGACGGCGTAGGCGCGACCCGAGCGGGGCCGGGTCCGGCCCCGCTCGTTCTACGATTCGTTAAATAATCCAACACCATCTATCCGCCCCGGTCGAATATTTCACGGCCGCTCGAACGGGGAGGTCTCAACATCATCGTCTTTGGCACCCTCGGCTTCACGCCGGGCAAACTGCTCCCGACGGTCACGGCCTACGACGACGTGACCAAGCTCGTCTTCTACCACGACCACGCGGCGAAGAGCCGGGAGGCCGCGGAGCAGGTTCGCGCATTCTGCCGCGAGCGCGGCCTCGCGGCGAAGGCCATCGCGCTCGACGCGTTCGACATCATCCAGTGCGCGAAGGCGATGCGCGCGGACCTTCGCAAGGAAGGCGCGGAGAACGTCGTGTTCAACATCACGGGCGGGACGCCCGTCATCAGCGCCGCGGCGACGCTCGCGTGCATCCTCGAAGGCGTGCGCGCGGTGTACATCGACGAGCGCAGCCAGAAGGAGGTCCGGCTCCCGCTTCTGAGCCTTCGCTACGAAGAGATCCTGAACGAGCCCCAGCGCCGCGTCCTGCGCTTCGTTTCCGAGAAGGGCGCGAAGGGATGCGACCAGGCCGAGATCATGCGCGCGCTCAAGCTCAGTCGCGGCACGGTGAGCCACCACGTCACGAACCTGAAGGCGAAGCAGCTCCTCTCGAGCGAGGCCGACCCGAAGGACGCCCGCCGCGAGACGCTGCGCGTGCGCGAATCCGCCGCGCTCCTCCTCATGGGGCCGTGAGCATGGCGACGCTTCTGACCGGGCACGGCCTCGACCGCGAAGCCTTCGACGCCGCGCGACGGCTCGTCGGGCGATCGCGGCTCGTTGTCGTCACGGCCGACCCCAAGAGCGTCGAGATGGACGCGGTGCGCGAAAACGAGCGTCTCACCGGGGTCGACGTCGACGTCGTGGGCGTGGACGCCGCCGACCTCCTCGGGACGCTCGCCGCGGCGCGCGCCGCGATCCAGGCCCATCGCAAGGGCGGGGTGCGGGTGCACGTCGGCGGCGGGCCGAACCTCGTCACGACCGCGCTCATGCTTGCCGCCTTCGAGGAGGGCGTCGAGGCCTTCTTCTGCCACGCCCGCGGCGTGTCCCGGCTCCCGGTCGCCGTCTCGGTGAAGCTCGCGGACCGCATCCTCGAAACGGACCGCGGCGTGCTCCTCGCGCTTCCGGTGAAGGGCGAGGCCACGCAGGCGGCGCTTTCGGCGACCTCGGGCCTCGCGCCCGCGACACTCAAGGGAGCGCTTCTCCGCCTGCGCAAGGCCGGCCTCGTCCGCGCCGACCACCTGACCGCGTCGCTCACCGCGGCAGGCCACTACTATCGGTCGCACTTCGTCGCCGCGGGGGGGTCGGCGTGACCGTCCTCATCACGCAGGAGTATGCGTCCGAATTCGCGACGCTCAACAGCCTCTGGGCGGCCGCGCGCCAGCGGCGCTTCGTCCCCAAGGACGTGCACGTCTTCACGCCCGACGCGACGACGGACCGCGCGCGGCGGCTCGTCGACCAAATCGGCGTCGCGCTGCAGGCGCTCGGCGTCGAGAAACCCGTCATCCATCTCGTGCCCGTGAAGATCGACGATTTCGCGGCGATCCGCAACGAGGCCCTGCGTCTCATCAAGAAGGCCCAGATGGAGGCGAGGAAGGTGGCCGTGGACGTCACCCCGGGCCGCACCGTCGCGAAGCTCGCGCTCTTCGACGCGGCCCGAAGCGGCAGACCCGATCACGTGTTCTACCTCGACGTCGCGGGGTACGACTACCGCGACCTCCCGTATCCGCTCGTCCCGGCGCGCATCCAACGCGCCCGCGATCTGTCCGAGGAGGGCCTCGCCGATGACTGATCTCGTCGTCGCCTCGCACGAGTTCGTCGCGCTCCTCAACGCGCTCCACGACCGGCGGGAACGACTCGTCGTCCGCTATCCGTACTTCAATCTCGCGCTTTTCGAGTACGACCCGCGAAGCGGCGCCATCACGCACGGCGTTTCGGAGGAAGCGCTCGATGCCGCGCGCGAGAAATACACCCCCGCGAAGCCGAAGCTCGCGGACGATCAGCCTGCGTGGAGCGACCTGCGCGACGCGATGCTCTCGGCGGGATTGCTCCGATACGCGAACCACGACGAGGCGGCAGCGACGCTCGAGCGGGAGGCCGCGAACGCCGCGAATCCGTCGAACCCGAATCCGACGTTCCTCGCCTTCGACACGAACGCGCTCTACAACCGGCTCCCCGACCGCGGGCTGCCGCTCGACCTCCTCACGGGCCGCATGGGGTCGTTCCGCTACGTCGTGAGCGAGGGCGTCCTCGCGGAACTCGACCGCGCCATCGCCGACAAGTACAGCGAGGCGGACGTGACGTCGCTCGCGGCCAAGCTGCACGAGGGGCGCTCCGCGTCATGGCTCCGCGGGCGCTCGTTCAAGAAAGGCCGCAGGGCGAAGCTCGGATACGACGCGGTCGAGGCCTTCACGAAACACACTCGCGCGATGCGCGCAAGCTGCGAGCCGCTCGCCACCGACAAGGAGACGAACGATCGCCTCATCGCGCAGAGCTACGGCGCGTTCCGGCGCGCGCACCATGCGGACCTGCTCCTCCTCACGTCCGACGGCGACATGACGCGGCACGCCCAGGCGGCGGGGGTCAAGAGCCTCCACCTCCAGCTCCCGCGGGAAACGGCCATCCCGCAGGGTTTCGTCGACGAACGGACGCTCGCGCGCTTCGTCCATGACCTAGCGGTCGCCTTCGGGGTCGTCCACCTGAGCGGGTTGAACGCGCGGCTCTGGGGCGACTGGAGCGCGAAGACGCCGGCGCACGGCGCGGCCGAGATGCTGCGCGTCGATCATGGGGGCGGCCCGGTCATGGAGACCTTCGCGCGGGACGTCGAGGCCTCGCGGGCCATCCTCCGCGCCCGATCGGTCGTTTGAGTCGGCATCGAACGATCTGAAAGAGGGCCGATCCCGTTCGGGCTCCAATCGGGGTGTGATGGGATCCACCCTCGCCGACGACGACCTCGACGACGCCTGGAAGCCGCGAGGCGCCGCGCCCTTCGACGGGGTCGAGGCCGTCGCGTTCGACCTCGACTGCACGCTCGTCGACATCCTCCGCCTCAAGGAACGCGCCTGCGAAGCGGCCGCGTGGGCGCTCGCCGACGCTGGACTCGACCTCGACCCTCCCGTCGCGGCGCGGACGATGATGCGGCTGGCCCTCGAGCAGGGCATCGACCGCGACGACGTCGTGGACCTGTTCCTCCTCGACGCCTACGGGACCGTCGACCCGTCGCTCGTCATCCTGGGAAGGCATGCGTTCGACGCGGCCGAGGAGGCCGAGGCCCGGCCGTATCCGCGCGCGCATCGCACGCTTCTCGAATTGAGCCGACGCGGTTACCGGCTCGCGCTCATCACCGACGCGCCGCGCCACCGCGCGCTCAAGCGCCTCCAGGCGTCGCGGCTGCGCGCCTTCTTCGAGGACGTCATCACCGTCGAGGACACGCCCCGCGGCAAGGTCGACAGCCGCCCCTTCGAACGAGCCCTCGCGCGCCTCAACCTCCCGGCGAGCGCGCTTCTCATGGTCGGCGACAACCCGCGCCGCGACGTCGGGCCCGCGAAGGCGCTCGGCTGCCGCACGGCCCTCGCAACGTACGGTCTTCAGCCCGATTTCGCGAGCGATCACCCCGCGCACCGGGCGGATCGCGAGATCCGTCAGCTCGACGACCTCCTCGCGCTCGTCCCTGATCGGGTCCCGCGAAGGCAAATGGATTTACGGTCCGGTGGCGTCGCTCTGCCCGTGGCCGCCGCGACGGCCCCGACGACCCCGGGGGAAGCACCATGACGAAGACGCGCATCACGCTCTACGGCGGCGTCAACGAGATTGGCGGCAACAAATTCCTCGTCGAGGAGGGCGACGACCGGATCCTGCTCGACTTCGGCATGAGCATCGGCGCGCGCGGGAACTACTTCGAGGAGTTCCTCAGGCCCCGCGCGAACGCGATCCTCCGCGACCTTCTGCGCCTCGATCTCCTCCCCGACGTCGACGGGATCTACCGCGAGGACATGCTCACGGTCGCGCGCGCCGCGACCGACAAGGACCTCCCCGAGAGCGCCGACGCGTGGCGCCGCCGCAACGGCGGGCGCAACTTCGTGCACGGCATCCTCGTGACGCACGCGCACGTCGACCACTTCCAGGACCTCTCGTTCGTCGACCCGCAGATCCCCGTCTACTGCTCGCCCGTCACGAAGGGCATGATCGACGCCATCCAGGACGTGAACGGGACGGACATCGAGAGCGAGATCTCCACCGTTCGCCGGCGCGAGCTCGGCACGAGCGGGAAGGGCGCGACGTTCCCCGATCGACCGACGGTCGACACGACTGACGGGGTCCGCGACATCCGCACGCTCGCCGAGCAGGAGGTCCACCACGTCGGTCCTTTCAGCGTCGTCCCGATCCCCGTCGACCACTCCGTCCCCGGTGCGTGTGCCTTCTTCGTCAAGACCCCTTCGGGGAAGCGCATTTTCTACAGCGGCGACATCCGCTTCCATGGCCGCCTGATGGACCGCACGAGCGCGCTCCTCAAGGCCACCGAGAGCCTCGAGCCGGACGTGATGCTCTGCGAAGGCACGCGCATCGACCACGACGCAGCCGACAACGAGGAAGGCGTCGAGCGCGGCGTGAC
Source organism: Candidatus Thermoplasmatota archaeon (assembly GCA_035540375.1). Lineage (NCBI taxonomy): Archaea > Methanobacteriati > Thermoplasmatota > Thermoplasmatota archaeon. The sequence continues at coordinate 14,522 of DATLGO010000087.1, read as the reverse complement.
GGAGCTCGCGCAGGAGGCGAAGGGACTCGTCGTCGCGGAGTTCGCATGGAAGGATACGACCCGCTTCGACACGCTCCAGCGCGTCGCGAGCGCGACGGGGCGCCAACTCCTCGTGGACCCGCGCACCGCGTATCTCCTGAAGCGTCTCGAAACAGTGCCAGGATTCCCCTCGCGAAGCGTCGAGAATTACGACAACGTCGGCGTGTACCTTCGCCGCAAGAAGTCGATGCTTGACGAGCCCGGCGACTACGAGAAGCACGAGGCCGGCTACCTCGCGGACTGGGGCGACCGCAGCGCCGACATGAAGAAGGCGTGGAAGGACCGCGACGAAGGCTACCTCTCGCTCGGCCTCCACCACTTCTTGAACGCGAAGCGCGCCTTCGACGTGCTCGACAACCCCGACCGCTACATCGTGCACCTCTCGTTCTGGGCCTCGAACGAGCTCTTCGACCTCGCGCCGCCCGCGGGATCGCGCTGGATCCGCTGCTCGACCGAGCCCTACTCGGACGAGATGGCGATGGATCTCGCGCGGCAGCGCAACTGGCTCGCGCGCTTCGGGATGGAGCACAACGTGAAGGCCTCGAAGGCCGACGCCGACGTCCTCGTCGCGAAGACGGGCACGACGCACGTCAGCGGCCACGGCGGCGCGCAGGACATCCTGAAGCTCATCCGCAACGCCTCGCCCGGGATGCTCGTCCCCATCCACACGCAGGAGAAAAGCCTCGATCGTTTCGCGGGCCTCGCGGGCGACGTGCGGACGTTCAAGGGGCGGACGTACGCGAACGCGGCGAAGGGCGAAGTCGTGGTCGAGGTCTGATACGCGACCGGCGTCGTGCCGCGGCGGGCGGCTGCGCGAGGGCGTGGCCACGCGGCGGACCCTCGCATGACGGGCCCGGCGGAGGCAAACCCGGTGGTACTCGCCCGCAAGCTGGACGGGGCGGATTCGACGTATCCTCGGTACGTATCGCTGTGGCGTTACCCTGTTGCCCACGTCGCGCCATGACGTCTCGATGACACCGCCGCCGAACTTGCGCGCGAGCCCCCGCCCGTCATGGCAATCGCCTCGATCCGCGAGGGCGACCGTTTGGAGGATCTACCGAGAGGAGATGCGGGGCCTCCCCCGGGGACGATTCGCGCTCGCGGGGGCCGCCGCGGCCACGGCCTTCATCGGATTCCTCGCCGTCGCCATCGCACCCGAACTGCTGCGCGCTTTCGGCGTCGTCGCGTTTCTCGTCGTCCCGGCCTTCGTCGCGCCCTTCGCCGCCGCCCGCATGTCGGCTCCGCGCGCGTCCCGCCTCACGCACAGCCTCTATACGGCGCCGATCACCCAATCCCGATGGTTCGCGGCCAACATTCTGGTGACGGCGAGCGTCGGGGTCTTGTACCTCGTCACGACGGCGCCCATTCTTGCCGTCATCGCTTGGCATCTCGGCGCGGGCGGGGAGATCTTCCAGGACTTCGTCCCCATCGCGATCGGGCTCATCCTCGCCTACACCGCCATCGGCACGTTCCTCGGCATCGTCTTCACCGGACGCTCGCTCGCCGCGCCCGTCGGCCTCGCGGTTTCGATTGCGGTCGTGTCGGTGATGAGCGGTGTCTTCATGGCTCAGGTGCTCCAGGATCCGGCCCCGAACCGAACGCTCCTTGCGATCCTGCACCTCTTCCCCCACCCCAACCTCCTTGACGCCGTATCGAGCGAGGCCAGCGGAGGCCTAGCACCGGTCGACCCCGCGAAGGCCATCGTCGCCCTCGCCGTCACCACCCTCGGCTTCACCCTCCTCTCGGCATGGGTCTACCTTCGCGGTCAAGGTCCCGAAGATTGGGAGGCATCGCCGCGCCACAAAGGGTTGACAACCCTGGTCGTCGCCGCGATCGTCCTCGCTCCCGCGGCCGCCGCCAACGACGAGTACCGAATCGCGGAGCCGAGCGCGCCCCAGGTCCACATCCCCGGGGCGCGTCCCGTGAACATCCTCGCTTCCCTCGGGGAACCCGGAGCGAGCCCTCTCGAGCTGGATTTCCTGAACCCCCACCTCGAGACGGCCGATGATCCCCTCGCGGTCAACGAGGACAACGAGCGTCACCTCGTCCTCCTGCTTCCCGTCGATCCATCCATTCCGGTCACGAACCTCACCGTGGAGATCACGATTCCCGCGGGACGGGACAACGGAACGTACCTGTCGCGGAACTTCACGTTTGAGCAGGTCGCGCGCAACGAGACGGCACCGCTCCCTGGCGCCATCGTGAACGGCCCCATCGAAGGCGTCGTCTTGCGCCTCCCCCTGACGGTGAATCCGGGCGACCCGCACGGATTTTCCAAGAACTTCTACGTCGCCCACATCCACGCGAAGTACGATGTCGCCGGCGAGAACAAGACGCGTCATGCGCACGCCGAAATCCCGATCCACGCCGCGGTCTCGGATGCGTCCGAGCATTTGCTCATCGCCTCCTTGCCCGCGCCCCTCGCGTTGGCCGCCTTCGCCTTCGTCCGACGCCTACGCATCTCGTGAGATGATCCCATGAAATACGCCATCGAAACACAGAACCTGACGCGCCGATACGGCGAATTCGTCGCCGTCGACGGCGTGAACCTCGCGGTTCCCACCGGCACGATCTACGGCTATCTCGGGCTGAACGGAGCCGGGAAGAGCACGACCATCAAAATGCTCACGACCCTCATCCGCCCCACCGCGGGCCACGCGACGGTCGCGGGTCACGACATTGTCAGCGAGCCGCTCGCCATCCGCGAGATCATCGGACTCGTGGGCGACGAAGGGGCCGACAGCCGGCCGTCGTGGACCGGCCGGGAATATCTCGGATACTTCGCCCGCATCCGCGGCATGCCTCGCGCGGAGGACGCCGTTCGCGAGGCTCTCGACGCGGTGCGGCTCGACCCCCGCTTCCGCCATCGCGCCATCGCCTCCTACAGCACGGGCATGAAGCGGCGGGTCGATCTCGCGCGCGCCCTGCTCTCCCGCCCTCGAGTCCTGTTCCTCGACGAGCCCACGCGGGGACTCGATCTGCCCTCCAAGCGCGAAACCTGGGAGCTTCTTCGGCGGCTCGCGCGGGAGCAGGATGTGACCGTCTTCCTGTCGAGCCACGACGCGACCGAAGTCCACGAACTCTGCGCGAACATCGCCATCGTCGCGCGGGGTCGCCTCACCTACAGCGGCCCGGCCGCGACGCTCGGGAGCGACCCGCGCGCGTTCGAGGCCGCCCTCATCAAGCTTCTCGAAGGCACCGGATCTGAAACTCCACAACCGACCCGTCAGGAGGAAAACGCATGAAAGCTCATCTCAGCCCAGTCAAACCCTCGGCGCGCGGACGACACGTCCTCATGGTCGGCGTCGTCCTGCTCGCGATCAGCGGCTTCTCGTATGCCCTTGCGAGCGCCGACGTCGACCGGAACGACTTCGTCCCCGTGGGCGCCCCGACGGCGCGCGACGGAACGGCGTCGCGGACGTACGCCGTCCCACACGGCATCGACGTCCTCGACAGCGGCACCATCATGGGGATGTACCGGTTCCCGAACCGCTCGGGAGACGTCTACGTTCTCGGATGCGACGACCACCAGCGCTTCCTCGCCGGGACGCCCCTCAGTCCGAGCGCGACAGTCTTGCGCGGCGTCACGGAAGGGATGTTCCACGTCAAGGCCGGCACGCTCCCATCGCGCGCATCCGACGGACATTGCGCGAGTGACGTCTACGTCATCCTGACTTGGAGCGACCGAGGCGACTGGCGATCGAATCCGCCGAGCGCCGTGACCGAACTCGTCCAGAACCCCGAAATGGAGGGGTGGCTTCCGATGGTCCTCATTTCTGTCGGGACCACGGGAATCCTCGCCGCGCTCTCGGGCTTGATGATCCAACGGCGCGAACGCCGCGGCCCTTCGGGACGGTAACACGTGACGACGGGCGTTTCGTCCGGGGATGGCCGAGCCATCGGCCGTGGTAGGGTTCGAAAAGCTGAAATGACGCCGCGGTCGCTTTCCGCGCAAGCATGTCCCGTGATCCCTTGACGCAACTTCGAGGAGATTCATCGACTGCGGTCCATCAGGGCACTGCCGCGCCGATCGCTCTTGCTGGCCTGGTCCTTTTGGGGACCAGCCTGTTCCTCTTGGGCCTCCTCGCCAGCTCCGCGCGCGAGATGCCCTTCGAGTCGATCGGGAACGAGACCGTCGTCAATGAAACGGCGCGTGTCACCCTCGGCCTCGTGGGCCATTACTCGATCCCCCACGACAGCTACGTCGAGGCCACGTACCGCTTCCCCGTGAGCCCGGGCGACGCGTATTTCCTCGATTGCTGGGCCTACCTCGACCTTGTCCAGGGTCGGCCCGTGAGCCCGGAAGCGCCGGTCATCCGCGGCATGCGCGAACACGAGTTCCGCGCACCCGTCGAGGACATCATCAATCCCCCCGCGCGCCTCCTTGCCGGGGAGGCCGTCGATTCCTTTTACGCGGACCCGCGATGCCCCGGTCTCTACGCCGTCTTCGAATGGCCTGCTTCGGGAGACTGGCGCGCCAACCGACCGGAGGCGCGCGCGCAATTCGTTTCGAGCGCGCTCTTCGATTCGCCCTTTTCCGCCGTGCTGCCCGCCCTCGCGGCCCTCGGCGCGATCGTCGCTTTCATCGGCTTCACCCTTTGGACGAAGGAGCGACGAGCTCGCGAGCCATCCGTGGTGACCCCTGAGGAGACCACGGCCGAAGCCCTCTACCATTTCGCGATCCGCACGGAGGCGTGGCTCGTCCGGACGCGCCGATATCTCCTCATGGCGGGGTTCCTCGGGATCTTCCTCTGGTACCCCCTCTTGCTTCCCTGGGCGTGGCAAGTGGGAGACACCGTCGGCGGAGCGCCGTGGGCGCGATGGGCCTTCGTCGCGGGTGCCGCCGTCCTCCTCCTCGGCCTCACGGGCATCTGGCTGCGTGAATTCCGCGCCCTGGACCGCGAGCTCAGCGATTGGAGAAAACGAGTGGCCCGACTGCGCCGTCGAGAAGAGGAGCTCATGGCGCAGATCGAGTCCTGAGGCGGACACCGATGGCCGACCTCGAACGTCCCGACCTGTATGTCGTGGCCCGGTTTCTCGAACGGCTCTGGCGTGACCAGCGCGTCTACCGGAAGACGGACCTCCAGTTGGCGGTCCGGCTCAACTATCGCGTCTACAAGAAGTATCTTGATTGGATGATTTCCAAGGACCTCATTGCGGTCTCGCGAGACGCGGAAGGAGTCGAAAGGATCGCCATGACCCCGAAAGGCATGCGGACCTACGATGCCTTCGTCGGCACCCTTCGGGAATTCGTGGGCGACGAACGGTTTTGAGCCTTGGCCGAAGAGCCGATCGCGCGATCCTGGGCGATTCTTGTACAAGCCGGTCGACGGCCGCGGGGCGACGGCGTGAATTCGAGGTCTCGCACAGCGTGGGAAATGGAGCGCAAGGCCCGCGTGGTCAACTGACTTGGTGACATGGGTTGGGATCGATTCAACTTCTGGAGGAGAAAAGGCCGCGGAAAACCTGACGGGAACGGCCCCGTACGAAAAACAGGCGAAAACCTGCCGGCTAGAGAAGGCAGAACCAGCTTATCTCCCGCCGCGTATTCTCCATGGACGAGGGGTTCGGCGCGAAGCCTGCTTTGCGCCCCCGGTCCTCCGTCCTCGACGCTCGCCAGCCACGGGAGATGTATCGCCCTCCCGCGGGGCCTGCTCGAGGACGGGGCCACCCTTCGCTTTCTTGACTCTGACCACCATCATGGAGCCGCGATCGAGTGCGGCCGGGACGCCGTGCCCTGGTTTTGCCACCACGACGTTGACGCACCCTTCCAGTAGGAACCGGGGAGGTAGAGTTTGCTCGGGAACGCGAACTCAACTTCGTTGTGGAACCCGTGACGCCAGACGGAAGACGCTCGGAGCGAGACGGGCACGACGCACGTCAGCGGCCACGGCGGCGCGCAGGACATCCTGAAGCTCATCCGCAACGCCTCGCCCGGGATGCTCGTCCCCATCCACACGCAGGAGAAAAGCCTCGATCGCTTCGCGGGCCTCGCGGGCGACATGCGGACGTTCAAGGGACGGACGTACGCGAACGCGGCGAAGGGCGAGGTCGTGGTGGAGATCTGATAGGGACCGCGGACGGGCCACATGGCCGCGTACACTCTACACGTCGCGGCCGACAGGGGCGAGGGTGCCGATCCCGCGCACGGATCACGAGATCCCCATCCTCAACGAGGGCGACGCCGACCACCTCGACCGCCACGGAACGATGCGCCGGAATCTCGCGATCCGCGTCGATCGACTGCAGGACGAGGCTCTGGTGGCGAGCGCGCGAGGGTCCACGGACGGTGCCCCGCCCATGACGCCGATCCGGGACGTCCCGAAGCGTTAGCGCCGCGGCGACGCGCCGTCGAGCTTCCCCATCTGCGCCTCGAACCATCCGTTGTATACGCGCAGGCTTCGGGGAAAGATGACCTCGACGCCCGCGACGCCCGTCACGTCGAGCGCCGCTCGCTGCACCGCTTCCGCGTGCGGGACGGCGTCGAGGTGGCAGAGCACGTCGAAGGGCCCCGGGACGGGGCCCGGGTGCACGGGGTGCAGGTCCGCCACGACGAGGGCACCCGGAAGCGCGCGCAGGCCTTTCGCGACCTTGCGCGGGTCCGCGTCCTTCGCGAGGGTGACGATGAGTCGCCCCACGCTCCCGCCCGTGTAGCCGCCGAAGTCGAGCACCGGGACGAACCACACGGCGTTCGACGCGACGAGGCGCTCGTAGCGCCGCGCGAGCGTCTTCGCGCTCACGCCCACCTTCCGCGCCGTCGCGTCGATCGTCGCAAGCGGCGCCTCGCGGAGCGCCTTCACGATGCGCCAGTCGAGATCCGTCAAGTCGGCGGTCGCGCGCGGGGTCTCGATCGGAAGACATTCCTCGACCTCGTTGACGCCGGGGAGGCGCGCCATGAGCCTGCGCCGGCGCTCCAGGAGGCGCGGCTCGTCGATCACGAGATCCACGACGACCCAAGGCCCGAGGTGATCGAGCGCCACGACGACGCCGTCGACGAGGTCCAGCTCGTCGAGGAAGCGCGCCTTCGCGCGAGGGTCCTCGATGCGGACCCCGCACGCGCCGAGCCGCGCGCCGAAGAGAGAGGGGTTGGGCATGACCTCGTAGCGCTCGATGAACCCGTCCTTGGACCAGCGCTGGATCCGCGCGCGGACCGTGGTGCGGGCGAGGCCGACGCGGCGCGCGATGGTCTCAAGCGAGAGACGCGGGTCGAGGTTCCCCCAGAAGAAGACACGCTCGCGGAAGACCTCCCGCATGATGGCGATGTCCGTCGCGTCCACGGCCGCGGACGGTCGGCGCGCGACATAGCCCTTTCCGAAAGCGGGCGCGCCCCCGAACGAAACGGAACCCGCGGCGACGGCGGAGCATGAACCGTCGGGCCCTCGATCCACGCCCTTTTCTCCGGCATGGAATCTCCCCGATGGATCCCATGCACACCGCCGGCTACACGTACGGCACGGCCGCCGTCGCACGCTCCCCGGTCACGATGAAGGACCTCGCCGACCTCCAGGAATGCGTCGGGTGGACCCCGCGAGACGAGGCGGCGCTCCGGAAGGCCGCGACGTTCCTGCCGCAGCACCTCGACGCGATGCTCGGTCAATGGCAAGGCGTCTTCGGACGCATCTTCGTTTCCGGATTCGTCGGCAAGGACGGCCAGCCCATCGACCGCTACCTCCAGGCCGCGCACGGCCGCCTCGTCATGTGGCTGAAGGACACGCTCGAGCGTCCGATGGACCAAGCGTGGCTCGATTACCAAAACGAGATCGCCCTCCGGCACCATCGCAGCAAGAAGAACCGGACGGACGGCGTCGAGTCCACCGACGTCGTGCCGCTTCGCTTCATCGTCGCGATGGTTCACCCGATGAGTGACATCCGCAAGTTCCTTGCGCTCGGCGGCCACACGCCGGAGGAGGTCGACGCCATGCACGCCGCGTGGGGAAAGTCGCTCACGATCCAGGTCGCGCTCTGGTCGAGACCCTACGCACGCGACGGCGATTGGTAGATCGTTCGAAGCGCGGGCAAACAGGCCACGGCAAGGGCTACAAGCCCCCGAAGCGCTCGTGAAAAGGACCTTCATGCGCATCGTGGCCTTCGACACGGAGACGACAGGGACCGATCCCGAGAAGGACCGCATCGTCGAGATCACCCTGCTGCCGATCGGCGGGTCCGCGCGCACGTTCCGCGTGAATCCCGGCGTCCCGATCCCGGAAGCCGCGACCGCGGTGCACGGCATCACGGACGCCGACGTCTCGGAGGCGCCGCCCTTTGCCGCGGTGGCCGCGGAGGTGCAGGGCCTCATCGCGGACGCCACGCTCCTCGGATACAATTCCAGGGGCTTCGACACGCTGATTCTCGACCGCGAGCTGCGGCGCGCGGGAGAGCGCGGCATCGACCTCGCGACGGTGCAGGAGATCGACGTCTACCGAATGTGGCACGCGCTCGAGCCGCGCACCCTCGCGGGCGCGGCCCTGCGATGGCTCGGCGTCGAGCACGCGAAAGCCCATGACGCGAAGGCCGACGTGGAGATGACGCTCGACGTGTGGCGCGCGATGTGCAAGGCGGCGGGCCTCGACGAGGCGTCGAGCGTGAAGCTCACGCGACCCGACAACGAGATCGACCGCGCGGGCAAGTTCGTGATCAACGACGAGGGCCGCGTCGTCTACAACTTCGGGCGCTATCAGGGCCAGATCGTCGCCCATACGGATCCCGGGTACCTGCAGTGGATGTCGAACCAGGATTTCCCGACGTCCACCAAGGCCGCCGTTCAGGAGCTCATCCTCAGCAAGGGCGACCACCCGAAGGCCCGGCGCTGGCGCGAGGCCGGTCACAAGGAACCTGCGTGAACACCCGGGGGCTGGCCTCCGAACAGGTTCGAATCCCCCCGACTCCCGGTGCCCGTTCATCGTCCAACCACGCGGGGCGCAGCGCGGCGGGCGAACCCGGCCGGCTAGAAAAGGCAGAACCAACTTATCTCCCGCCGCGTATTCTCCATGGTCGAGAGGTTTGGCGCAAGGCTCGCTTTGCGTCCCCGGTCCTCCGTCCTCGACGCTCGCCAGCCACGGGAGATGTATCGCCCTCCCGCGGGGCCCGCTCGAGGACGGGGGCCACCCTCCGTTTTCTTGACTCGAATCACCGTCATGGAGCCGCAACCGTGTGCGGTCGTGAGGCCATGCCTTGGTTTTGCCACCACGACGTTGACACGACGATAGCGTAGGAACCGGGGGGATAGAGCTTGGCGGGGAACTCGAATTCAACTTCGCCCGTAGGCCCGGTGACGCCCGACGCAAGGCGCTCGGAGCGAGGCCGGCCCAGCACGTCGACGTAATGCAGATCCACGGCCACGGGCGCCTGCGCCACGGGACTTCCGTCGGCGAAGGTGACGTTGACCTTGCCCTCGCCGTCTCCTCGCAGGAGACCGCTCATGGAGCCAGCGGCGTCGTTGATCTCGATCTCAACTCCGAGCCGATCGACCACGGGCAGCGCGAGCGCCCCGACGATCTCGCCGACCGTCGCGAGGATCGTCGCGTTGCCGGTCCGGGTCGATAGGAACTTGCCCGTGGTGCTGATCTGACCGAGGTCGGTCGACCATTCGAGACCGGACGCGGGCACATCGTTCCCGAAGCGGTCGTGACCAATCGCGCCCACCGTCAACGGGCGCCACACATTGGCGACCGCCGCCGGCGATACGACGGTGATCTGCGCGAGTGGCCCGGCGTGCACCTGGACGACGTGAACCGGACTCGCGACGCCGTCAGCGTGGACCTGGATCTCAGCCGTGACCGGAACTGTCGGCGCGGCGTAGCGCCCATCCGCTTGGATCACTCCCCTGCTCGCGGTCCAAGTTGGCGTGAAGAGAACGGAATTGTCGAATGCGTCGAAACCGAATGCGTCGAACTTGATTTCGCTGCCGACCTCGACCGCCGTTGACCCCGTCACAGCAAGGCGGGCCAAGGGGCCCGGAATGACGACAAACGAGAGCGAGGCCTCCACACCGCCCTCCCGAGCGACGACCGTGTCGTGACCCGCAAGCGTGGGGGCTCTGTATTGCAGGCCTTCCATGAAACCTCGCTCGGCGGTGACGAGCGGGTCAGCCATGACCGGGTTGCGGTATCGGTCGAAGGCCTCAACGATCAAGGCATAGATGCTCCCCACCACGAGAGGCGATTCCTCGAATCGCAACTCGAAACCGTTGATGGGCCCCGGAACCACGCTGTAATTCCAGCAGGCTTCAATGCCATCGATTTCGATGCAAGTTTTCGCCGTGCCCGCCTGGGTTGGAACCGCCTCTTCGAACGATCCGGTGGCACGGTGGATGAGGTTACGGTGGAAATCATAGCCATCGAAGCGGAGCGTCATCACGGATCCTGCCTCGACGCTCTCAGGGCCGGACAGGAGGAGGAGATCCAAGGGTCCCGCCACCACATCGATCAGCGAATAGCCGGCGATGGCGCCCAAGCGGGCCTCGATCGTGCAGGCCTGATCCGCCATTGTCGGGGCTAGGTAGCTGCTGCCCGTGACGGACCCACACGAAGCCGTCAGTTCGGGTTCAATCGCGACCGCATTGCCGAACGCGTCGAAGCCCACGACCACGATCATTAGATATTCACCCGCCGATAGGGTGATCGCCTCCGGTAGCACCCGCAGCGTCGCAAGGGGCCCGGCGACGACTTCGACGAAGAGAGAGACTGCCACGCCGTCAACGTGGGCGTCGATCTGATCGTATCCGGCGACCTCGGGCGCAGCGTAGATGCCGTCATCCGCTTGTCCGCGGTGAGCGATGAGTGCAATGGACGTGGCGACCTCGTTCTCGAAACGATCGAAGGCCTTCGCGACCACCGGATAGGATTGTCCCGCGACGATGGGCCCATCCGGCAATTCGACCGCGACGCGGGCAACAGGTCCCGGCTGAACCATGACCGATGCGCAGACCTCGATTTCATTTTGAGAATGACAGAGGCGTATCTCGCCCGCTCGTGTGGGAGCCTCGAAAACGAGGACGGAGGGGTCAATCGGCACGCGGTTGGCGTAGCGGTCGAAGCCGATGAGCGCAAACTCGACGCGCTCGCCCACCTCGACCGGAAAGGCGAGGATCTCGATGGACGCGAGAGGGCCCGGGAGAACTTCGACACTCGCTCGGCCTTGGATAGATTCCGCCGTTGCAGCAATGACACAGCTGCCAACTTCTCGTGGCGCTACGTAGAACCCAGTTGCGTCTACGGCCCCACATGTCGCGCTCCAGGTCAATTGGATAGGGATTTCGTTCCCGCGCGCATCGAATCCCTTCGCGGAGAAGGGGGCGCTTTCACCTATGCGCATCGTCAACATTGAAGGGGCGGTTTTGATTTCCGACAGGGGGCCATGAGGCGCCCGAACGCGGATACTCGAAGTTGCAGGTCCCTCTCCTAGTTCATTGACCGCGGCGGCGCGGATTGAGACCTGCTCACCGTCCAGCAAATTCTCGATCGCGATATTCGTGGACGTTCCGACCGACATTGTGGGCATCGGTCCACGTTCCTCGGACTCGATCTGGATACGGTAGCTCGTGACTGGCTTGCCACCGTCTATCGCCGGCGCTGCCCAAGTTAGGGTGATCGAGCCTCTCCTTGGGCCGCTCTCGCCAATGAGCGCTTGGGGGACGCCAGGCACTGAGAACGTCCTCGCGCTGACGACCTCCGACCGAACCGATTCGCCAATAGAATTCTCGGCTGAGATTTGATAGTACAGCGCCAAGCCGTCTCCGTGACCGGTATCGGCATAGTTTGTTCCGCTGATCACTGTCGCGAGATGGACGACGTTATCGGGCGCGATTCCGCGATAGACGCGATACCCAGTGATGGGGTCCCCGCCGTTGCTCGAGGAGGGGGCCCACGTCACAGTCACCTGCCCGCGCGCGGGACCGGCTGTCGCGGTCGTGTCCACAGGCCCGCTGGGCGGCGCATCGCCGAAGACCCGGAGAATTTGAGAGGTTTGGCCAGCGCTTGAGTAGCCGCCGAAGACGAGAGTTTGCAGCGCGCCCTGGTATACGGCTGCACTCGCATAACGGCCTGTCGGCAGATTGACCGCGAAATTTACGATTTGATCGCGCACGGGGTCGTAGCGCAATATCTGAGACGTCGCGCCATTGTTGTAACCGCCCATGACGAGGACGTTGAAGCCGTTCCAAACAGCCGCGGGACTTTGCCGACCAAAAGGCAGAGCAACGGACTTTGTCCTCACGGCGCCTGAAGTTGGCGTATATTCGACGATGCTTGGATCGAGGTAGCCCTGATTGCCCTCGTAAATGCCGACGACATAAGCCTTGTCGCCCGTCCAGGCGACTGAATGGCTAGAAGAGCGACGTGGCAGTACCTCAGGAAGTGTCGTAACGCTTCCATCGCCTGGGTTGAACTTCACGATCGCATCGATGTCGTTGTAAGACCCAATTCTTCCCCCGAGGACATAAACGCAACCGCCGGGACATCCTCTGGCGGGAAGGTCTCGATCATCCCAAAACGCGGCAGACCCGCCGCGCGGCGATGGAAGCTTAGAAGCGAGGACCGCGACCGTGCCGGTGGAGGGTGTGAATCGCGTGATCTTATCCGAATAGCCCGTCGCCGTTTTCCCTCCGATGATATATGCGTGCGTGCCATCCCACGCAACGGCTGACTCGATGACGGCTTCAGGCAGCATAGCTGCAAGGAGAGTCGCGGTTCCCGCAGGGTCGAACCTGATGATGTCGCGCGTGAATCCCCCGGCAGTGTTGGTGCCGCCAAAGAGGTACACAGCCTCGCCGGTCCATACCGCTGCGGCGAAGGCCTTCGGACCGGGCAGCGTTTGAGGGTGGACTTCGACGGTTCCAGCCGAAGCCGTCGGGACGAGGACCAGAAGGATGACCGCGAAGCCTGCCGATTGAATCGCCTCCTTTCCCCGGAATGAAACCAGACGCCCCACCCAAGGGGTGACATGTCAATGTCACTATTTTAATTTTCGATTCGGCACGCTCACTGAAATGACGGACGCCGTCAGCGGACGCCGGCCGCCCGCAACTCGATGACCCCGCCCGCCCGCCGCGTCTCGATGAGCCTCAACGCCTCGAGCCGCGAGAGGTGCCATCGCACCGTCGAGCGCCCGAGTCCGAGCCGCTCCGTGAGGCGCGTGGACGTGATGCCCGGCTCGGCGCGGACGGTCTCCAGGATCTGGCGCGCGCGATCCGCGCGCCCGACCACGACCCGCGTGAACGGCTCGCGGGCCTCGCTCGCATCGCTTGCGAAGTGCAGGGTGCGCTCGCCCCATCGTCGGGTGACCACGTACTTCTGCTGGACGAGGACGCGCAGGTGGTACGCCACGGTCTGGCGCCGGACGCCCACGATGGGAACGAGTTCCGCGAGCGTCAGGCCCGGTCGGCCGTCGATGGCCTCGAAGATCGCCGCTCGCGTCCGCTGCTGGAGGATCCGATGGCGGACCAGCCGGCTGCTTGCGAGGAGGCCGACAAGCCAGCCGACGACGATTGCGCCCGCAGCGACGAGCGCCAAGGCCGTGGGGCTTGAAAGAATTGAGGCGGGATCGGCGAACGAGGCGATCGTCGCTTCCTCTTTCGGGACCGGCGTCGCCTCCAGGGGCGCGTCCGCAGGTCGGGGGGGCGCCGGGGCCGGCGCGAGCGCCGCGGCCTCCAACGGCTGCACGGCGCTCTCGAGATTGCCGGCGGCGTGCGAGTCGGATGCGCGCGCGGGCGTGATCGCCCGCAACGGCGCGTGCTCGCTTTCGACGACGGGAACGAAATCATTCACCGCGACGCCCGCCTCGCGGGCGTGAACCGAGTAATGGATGTTCGGCGTCTCGTCGTGGACCCGATAGGCGATCGGATGCCAATAGGGCGTCATGTTGGGCGCGCCCCGCGTCCCGGTGTGGTATTCCTGCACTCGCGCCGCGATCTCGATCGCCCAACGGGAATGCCAGTGCGTCTCGCCGTCGAAGGACTGCCAGCCGGCGACCGTGAAGCGGTTGCCGTTCTGGAGGTATTCGTTCGAGTAGTTGTTGCTGAACCAGAGGTCCAGCACGTTGATGTTCCAGCCGTGGTACGTGAGCCAGAACTGCACGAAGGGCGGGTGGTCCACGCGCAGGCCCGCGACGGGGCCGTACACGGGCTCCGGAATGATGAGCGCGGGGATGCTGGCGTCCTGGGCGATGCGGACCCCGGGCGTCTTCAGCAGCGGCGTGTCGATCGCGGGCGACGTGCTCACCGTGATGGTTCCCGGGGGGCCCGGCTCGAGCTGGGCGGCCGCGGGGGGCAGGACCGCGAGCATCGCGAAGACGAGCAGCGCGACGTTAACAGGGCGGGGCCGCCGCGAGGATGCAGCCGATGAGCTTCGTAAGCGCGACGATCGGATTCGGGTCACCCCAGGGGCAACAGGCGGCTTCCACGACGAAGAACGCCGGCGATGCGGCAAGGAAGAGGGACGCTTTGATAGTTTTGGGGGCGGCCTTGTTGTGTCCGCGCGGGGGTGAGG
>DATLGO010000086.1 GCA_035540375.1 Candidatus Thermoplasmatota archaeon | reverse complement strand
CACCACGGGCCCGAGTTCGCGTGACCCGGCGGGAGCGGACAGGGCTCGATGGTGAGCTTCGCATTGTTGTTCTTGGTTACGCGTTGGTTCGTATTATCTGACTCATTCTTGCTTCGGGGCGGATCGACGTGAGGAAACGCGACCTCGAGATCCTGCTCGAACGCGTCCCTGCGCACCCGAAGCCGCGCGCGGACCTCGAGCAGTACCGCACGCCGCCCGTGATCGCCGCGGACCTCCTGTGGCAGGCCTATGCGCTGGGAGACGTCGGAGAACGGACCCTCGTCGACCTCGGATGCGGAACGGGCATGCTCGCCCTCGGCGCCCTCCTTCTCGGCGCGCCACGCGCGACGGGCGTGGACGTCGACGCGGACGCCCTGTCGGTCGCCCTCGAAAGCGCAAGGCAACTCGGCGTCGCCGACCGCTTCGAAATCGAGCATTCTGACGTGGATGGCCTCACGTGGCCCGCCGACACCGCGATCATGAATCCCCCCTTCGGCGCGCAGAAGCGCCACGCGGACCGCCCCTTTCTCGATGCCGCGTTCCGGTCGAGCCCCGTCATCTGGTCCATCCACCTCGCGGAGACGCAGATGTGGGTCGAGAACTACGCCTCCCGGGCCGGCGTCGTCGTGACGCACGCGATCCCGTACCGCTTCCCCCTCAAGGCCCAGTTCGCCTTCCACGAGAAGCCGGTGAAGGACGTCGACGTGGTCGCCTTGCGGTTCACCCACGGCGACGACGCCCATGGCGGTGATTAGTCACGCCATATGCGTAACAGACATTCCACAATCAAGCTGTCACACGGGGGGTCGTTCGGGGCCCGAATCCTTTAAGAAGGCGGGGCCGTGTTCCCGCCCAGGCTCTCCATGGCCGCGCCCACCGCTCCCAGTCTTGTCTTTCCCGGCGACGAGATCGCGATCGCCGAGGAGTTCATCCCCGGCGACGGCACGTACGAGGAGAACGGCACCGTGTACGCGGCCCGTCTCGGCCGGCTCGAGCTGGACACGAGCGACTTCATCGCGAAGGTCCACGCGGTGACGAAGGAGCCGCTCATCCTCAAGGCCGGCGACATCGTGATCGGCACCGTCCAGGCGGTCCGCCCGACCATGGCGATCGTCGAGGTCCGCGCGGTCTCCGCGCAACCCAACCGCCAGATCGGGTCCGACACGAACGGCACGCTCCACATCAGCAAGGTGTCGGAGCACTACGTCGACAACCTCGAGGACGCGCTCAAGCTCGGCGCGGTCCTCCGCGCGGTCGTCCTCGAGACGAAACCCGCGGTCCAGCTCTCGACGAAGGGCCCCGAGTTCGGCATCCTCAAGCTCTACTGCGCCCGCTGCCGCAACGTCATGGAGAAGCGCGGCAGCGGCCTCGTGTGTCCCGAGTGCGACTGGAAGGAGACGGTGAAGCTCGCGGCCGACTACGGCTCGGGCCACCTCGTCGCCCCCCAGGAGTACATCGACGCGTACGTTCCGCCGCCGCGCGCCCCGCGCGAGCGCCGGGGCGGATTCGGCCGCGGCGACCGAGGCGATCGCCGCGGGGGCCGCGGCGAGCGCGGCGGCCGCGGGGACCGGGGCGACCGGCGCGGACCTCCGCGCGGGGAGCGCCGGGGCGGCGAGCGCCGCGGCGGCGACCGCGACGAGCGTCCGCGGCGCGAGCCCACGGGCGAGCGCGCCGAAGGCGGCGAGGGGCGCGAAGGCGGCCAGCGCCGGCGCCGGCGCGGCGGCCGCGGAAGGCGCCGCGGCGGTCGCAACGGCGACGGCGGCGGTGGCGACGGAGCGTGACACGCATGGAGATTTCACTTCTGAAGAAGACCGAGAACGCCCTGGAGATCGAGGTCAAGGGCGAGAACGAGACGCTGCTCAACCTCCTGAAGCAGCACCTCCTCAAGAGCGAGAAGGTCGTGAGCGCGACCTATCTCATGGGCCACCCGTTCCTCGACAACCCCAAGCTCTACCTCGAGGTCAAGGGCGGCAAGCCCGAGGCCCAGCTGAAGCAGGCCGCGAAGGAGCTGCGCACGCTCTTCGACGAGCTCGAAACCCAGGTTATCCGGGCCACCTCGAAGTGATGCCCACGACGGGCGCCCACCTCCGCGAAGGCCGCGGGCCCGTCGCCCCCCTCCTCGCGCCCGACGCGTTCGAGGACGCCGTCGGGATGTCCCGCTTCCTCGCCGCGACCCCCGGCACCGGGGGGCGCCTGCGGACGTTTCCGGAGGATTTCGTCGTCGGCGAGATTCCGCTCGCCTTTCCCGCGCCCACGGGCGAGGGCAAGTACACGGTCGCGGCCGTCCGCGCGCGCAACTGGGAGACGAATCGCCTCATGCGCGAGATCGCGGACCGCCTGAAGGTCTCGCGCCAGGCCGTCTTCTTCGCGGGCACGAAGGACAAACGGGCCGTCACCACGCAATACGTGAGCGTCCCAGCGCCGGAGGACCGCGTGCGCGCCCTCGCGATCAAGGACGTCGAGATCCTGGAGACCTTCCGGGTCGACCGCGCGCCAAAGATCGGCGAGCTCGTCGGCAACCGTTTCGAGATCGCGGTGCGCGATCTTCCGATCGCCTCCGACGACGCAAGGACGCTCGCCGAGGCGACGCTCGCGGACCTCCACGGGAAGGGGGGTTTTCCGAACTATTTCGGCCTCCAGCGCTTCGGCCAGGTGCGCCCGATCACCCACGTCGTGGGGCGGCTCCTCGTCCTCGGCGACCTCGAGGGCGCCGTCATGGCGTACGCGGCGAACCCCATGGAGGCCGACCCGCCCGAGGTGCGCGAGGCGCGCGCGAGGCTCCAGGAATCCCGCGACTTCGCCTCCGCCGCGCGCTGGTATCCGGAATTCCTGAGCTTCGAGCGCACGATGATCCGGCACCTCGCCGCGAAGCCCGGCGACTGGGCGGGCGCGCTCCTCGCGCTCCCGGGGAACCTCCTCACGATGTTCGTCTACGCCTACCAGTCGCTCCTCTTCAACCGCGCGCTCTCAGAGCGCCTCGCGCGGGGCGTCGGCCTCGCGGAGCCGCAGGAGGGCGACCTCCTCCTTCCCGCGGACGCGCACGGGGTCCCCTCCACGGAGCGACCCGTCGCCGTCACGAGCGCGAACCTCGCGAAGGCGCGCCTGCAGGTGGCCCGCGGCCGCGCGTTCGTGAGCGGCCTCGTCACGGGATCCGACCCGCCGTGGTCCGGCGGCCTCCAGGGGGAGATCGAGCGCGCCGTCGTCGAGGCCGAGGGCATCCCCGTCTCGGCCTTCCGCGTCGCGGCGCTCCCGGAAGCCGGCTCCTCCGGAACGCGGCGCGCCCTCCATGCGCGCCCCGCGGGCGCCGCCGTCCAGGCGGGAAGCGACGCGCACGGCGAGAAGGTGACCCTCGCGTTCGGCCTGTCCAAGGGGTGTTACGCCACGTGCCTCGTGCGCGAGATCACGAAATCGCCCTACTACGCGTTCTGAGTGAGCGTGTCATGCGAGTACGTGGATCGCTTGACTAAGAATCGCGCTTCCGAAGCTTCCTCTGGACGCGCTCCCACACGTCCACGGGGACGAGCGGGGGCACCGTGCCTGGATCGCACGGGACGAAACCGCCGGCCCAGTTGAACCCCCCCGTGTAGGCCCGGTTCCTCAGGATCTTGCGCACGAGCTGCGGCGAGAGGCCGTAGGCCTTCGCGAGCGCGCCGACGGGGACTCGTTCTCCGGCCGCCTCCGCGGCCGCAAAGAGCGCGCGGACCTTCGCCGCGTCCTCCGTGACCACCCAGACGCGGTGCCGCCCCCGGGGGGCGGGCGCGCTCGCGTAGCCGAAGGGGAGCGACGTCGTCGGGATCCCCGCCTCCCTGAGGGACGAGGTCGCGCGGACGCTTTTGCGGATCTCCTCGAGCTTCTTCTTCGAATCGCTCCAGGTGTCGGCCCAGCTTCGGACCTTCGTGAGGTCGTCGTCGTAGTCGAAGCGGCCGCCGTCCTCGAGGACGTGCAGCTCCTTCTGGGATCGTCGCAGAAGCCCCAGCGTCGCGAACTTGTCCCAATAATCGCGGCCCAAACGAGACGAATCGCGGGCGATGAAGCCGTCGAAGCCGTCGTTTCCCGCCGCGGAAAGCAGCTCCTTGAAGAGCGGGCTCTCGAAGAGCGTGAAGCCGCTTTGCGTGCCGAAATTGTACACAATGTCCACCACGCCCGGGACGTCCTCGGCGTCGTCGCGGCGCGCGTTCGCCACCTCCTCGCCGGCCGCGTAGCGGACGCATTCCCGGATCTGCTGGGGAATGGAGAGGAGCTTGTCGTCGGAGACGCGCGTGAGGACGCGGTACACCTTGTGGCCCGCGAGGCGGAGCCGCCTTGCCTCCTCCGGGGGCAGGAGCGCGATGACCTGCGGCTTGGTCTCGTCGACGTTCCTCAGGAAGGGCTCGAGGTCGAGCGTGAACGCGCGCGTCGCCACGCCGCAAGGAACGAGGGGCGTCCTCGTTTCCTTTTCGGAATGGTCCCGGATCACCCGCGCCGGAGGTGCGCCTTGTCCCCGTGGAGCTCCCAGGCGGCCCGGTCGCGGGCGCGAAGGCGCAGCTGCTCGATGACCGCGACCGGGATCGCCGTGTAGAGGCTGTTCGAGCGGGCCTGCTTGTACACGGTGTATCCGTCCTTTCCGTTCGTCGAGGGTTCCCCCGTGTGGCGCCGGACCTCGGCGAAGCTCCCTTCGAGTCGCCAGGCGACCTGGTCGTCCGCGCTTATATGCAGCTGGCGTCGGACCGCGACGGGGATGGTGGTGAAGAGGTTGGGGGTCGATTTCGACCCCCAGACCCGGGTTTCGAGCGACATCTAGACCGGAGTCTAGTCAAAGGCCACTGCTCCGATCTAGTTTTCGCTTTCGTTCGCGGGCAGAAACGAGGCCCCCTCCTCGTTCCGGATGCGACGCACGAGATTCGCCCTCGAGCCGCCGGGCGGGCGGTCGAGGGTGGAGGCCGCCCCGTGCTGGCGAACGCCCCGCAGGCAAAATTATCGACGTTCTGGATCAAATTCAGGTCCGAATCCAAAGTTGGCTTGTGTCAGGAACGCATCTGTCGTACATGCACGCGTCCGTCAAGGATTCTTCGTACACGGCGCGTTTCACGACGGTGACACCGCAAAGGTGAGGGGCGTCCCGACCCCGGTCCCCGTCGGGAGGCCGGATCGACCTGCTCACGCGGACCCTGATCGAGCGCAGCGTCCTCCTCGCCCTTCTCCTCCTCCTGCCGGCGGCGCCGGCCGCCGCGCCCGTCCCCCCGCACGAGGAGGTCCTCGCGGGCCTCGCGGGCACGCCGGCCCCCTTCGCCGTCTTCGCGGACCCCGACGTCGACGCGACGCGCGTCTTCGCCGTGCGCGGCGTCCCGCCCGACGCGACGCTCGTCGTGACCGCGCGCGCGACGTCCGGAAGCGTCCGGATGAGCGTGCACGACGCGGCGACGCACGGGATGGCGACGCTGCTCGATTCGTGGGCGCAGGACGCGGATCACGGCGCGTTCCGTCTCCAGGCGCGACCCGGCGGGCGCGACTGGGACGTCGTCGTGGATCCCGGGCCCGGCGCGTCGCCCGCGTACCGCATCGTCGTCACGTTCGAGGCGTACCGCAAGGAGCCCGCCTTCGGCGTGCCCATCCAGGTCACCGACCTCGGTCCCTGGTGGTGCCCGCTGAACCCGACGCGGGGGTGCCTCCCGTGAAACGCCGCCCGATCCTTCTCGCCCTCCTTGTGCTCGCGACGCCGCTTGCGCCCCCGGTGGCGGGGACCGCCGACGCGGACGCGCCTCCGACCGTCCGCATCGTCGCGCCCGAGGATGGCGCCGGGGTCGCGAGGGCCGTGCGCGTCACGGGCGTGGCGTACGACAACGACACGGGCGTCGCGGACGTGCAGGTCCGCGTCGACGACGGGCCCTGGCATTCGGCCGCGCTCGGCGCGCGGGGTCGCCCCGCGGCCGCCTGGAGCGTCTCCATTCCCGTGGCCTCGGGCGCGCACGTGATCGAGGCGCGCGCGACCGACGGCCGCCGCTCGTCCGCCTCCGCGTTCGCGACCGTCCTCGCGGGCGACACGCCGCCCCCCGGCGTCGCGATCCTCGCGCCGCGCCACGGCGCGGGCGTCGACGGCCGCGAACCGCTCGCGGTCGCGGGCCGGGTCCATCCGCCCCAGCCCGACGTGGACGTCCGGGTGCGCGTCGACGACGGACCGTGGATCGACGCCGACGTCGCGGGCGGTTTCTGGACCGCCGCCGTCCCCTTCCTCGCGCCCGGCGCGCGCACCGTCACGGCCGTCGCCGCCGCGCCTTCGCTCGGAGCCTCGCTTCCGGCCCAGATCCGGCTTGCGGCGGGAAACGGCTCGCGCGCGCCCGAGGTTTCGATCCTCGCGCCCGCCCAGGGGTCGGGCCTGAGCGGCGAGGGCGAACGCGGGTGCGCCCCTCCGCCCTGCGCGCACGTCGCGGGGCTCGCCCGCGGCGCAAACCGGGTCGCGCTTGCGGTGGACGATGGTCCCCCGGTCGAGGTGTCCGTGGAGGCGTCGGGCGCGTGGGCGTGGCGGTGGCCCCTCGCGGGCGCCTTCGAAGGCGACCACGTCCTCGAGGCGCGTGTCCCCGGGGGCATCCCGTCGCAGATCGTCGTCCGCCTCGGAGCGCCCCACGCGCTCAAGGCGACGCTCGATCCGCTCGTCGCGCCGACCTTCACGACCCTCCGGGCGCGCGCCGAGGCCTCGAGCCCGCTCGCCTCCGTCGAATGGTTCGTCGACGGCGCGCGCGTCGCCGAGGGCGCGGACGCGTCCTTCAGCCTCGCGAGGCCCGGGTTCCACCTCGTCGTGCTCAAGGCGCGCGACGGCGAGGGGAACGAAGGCGTCGCAACGCGCTGGGTCCTCGCGACGAACCGGCCGCCCGTGGCGCAGGCGCGGCTTGCCGCGCCTCCGGCCTCGGCCGGCGTTCCGACCCTCCTCGACGGCTCCGGCTCCCACGACCCCGACGGCGTCGTCGCGGGCTGGAGCTGGCGCGTCGGCCGCGACGCCGCGTGGACCCCCTTCCGCGGCGAGCCCCTCGCGCGCGAGAGCTTCCCGAAACGCGGCGCGCACGAAGTCTCCCTCGTCGTGCGCGACGACCAGGGCGCCGTGAGCAACCCGGTCTCCTTCGAAACGGTGGTTCCGAACGCCCGACCAGCGGCCGCGTTCACCTCCGACCGCACGGTCGCGACGAGCCTCGACACGATCCGGTTCTCCGACCTCTCGACGGACCGCGACGGGCCGGGGGATCTCGCCGCGTGGCACTGGAGCTTCGGCGACGGCGCCTCGAGCCGCGAGCGCCATCCGACGCACCGGTTCCCCAGAGGCGTATTCGACGTGACCCTCACCGTGACGGACGCGCTCGGCGAAGCGTCGAGCGCGTCGCGGACGATCACCATCGCGAACATCGCGCCGCGCGCCGGATTCACGGTCGTTCCCGCATCCCCGCTCGCGATGGACGCCGCGCTCTTCCGCGACGCCTCCGCGAAGCTCGACGGCGAGATCGTCGCGTGGCACTGGGATTTCGGCGACGGCAACGCCTCGCGCGAAGCGGTCGCGCACCACGTGTATGCGGCCGCCGGCGCGTACCTCGTGCGCCTCGCCGTCACGGACGACCGCGGCGCGACCTCGATCGCCGAGCGCGAGATCGTCGTCCTGAACCATCCGCCGATCGTCGCGGTCGCGGCCCTCCCGGAGCACGCGGACGCCCTCGCGACCGTCACGTTCGCGGGCCTCGCGCGCGACCCCGACGGGCGCATCGCCCGCGTTCTCTGGGATTTCGGGGACGCGAAGGGCTGCGCCGCGCCGCCGAGCGCCGACCACCGGCTCCCCGCGTGCGACCCGGGCCTCGACGCGGAGGGCCGCCTCGTCCGCCACGCCTACGCGCGAAGCGGGCTCTACGACGTCACCTTCACGGCCTGGGACGACGCGGGCGCCTCGTCGAGCGCCCGCCTCGCGTTCAAGGTCGCGAACCTCCCGCCGGTCGCGCGCGTCGGGGGCCCCTTCAAAACCGCTCCCGGCGTCCCCGTCCGCGTCTCGGGCGAGGGCGTCGATCCCGACGGCCGCATCGTACGCTTCGCCTGGGACCTTGACGGCGACGGCGTCGCGGAGCGCGAAGGCGGACCCGTCGCGGAAGCGCGCTTCGCGCGCGCGGGGTCCCATCCCGTGACGCTCCACGTGACCGACGACGAGGGCGCGTCGTCGCGCGCGACCGGCGTCGTCCTCGTCGAGGACGCCTTGACCCCCGATGCGCCTCCCACGCTCGCGGTCGCCTTCCCGCAGCCGGGGTCCGTCGTGCGCGGTCGTGTCGCCTTCCACGGAGCCGCGGGCGACGACCGCGGATTCGTCGAGGTCTTCTGGTTACTCGCGCGCGAAAACGCGACCGTGAGCCCGTCCGGCGGCCGCTGGGCGCGCGCGACCGGCGGCGGTTCGTGGAGCCTCGACCTCGACACCCGCGGCCTCGAGAACGGTCCCTACGATCTCCGCGTGAAGGCGAGCGACGGCCGCGCCGAAACCCACGCCGTCGTGCCCTTCGTCGTCGAGAACGCGCCCGCGGGGATCGAGGGGCTCCTCCTCACCGTGGACGAGCCCGTGGTTCCAGGGGATGCGAGGCTCGTCGTGGCCGGCAACGCCCACGCGCCCGCGACGCCGCTCGAGATCCGCGCGCGCCTCGACGAGGGCCCGTGGTTCCCCGTGGCCGTCGAAGGCACGCGGTGGCGTCTCGAAATGGACGTCTCGCGCGAGCCCATCGGCGTCCGAACCCTCGCCATCCGCGCCTACGCCGCGCCCGACCGGTTCGAGGAGACGACGATCCCCGTCGCGATCGCGCGCTCCGGACCCGTCGTCGTGCTCTCGACGAGTCCCGCGGGCCCGGTTCCGGCGTTCCTCCGCCTCTCCGGCCTCGTCGAGAGCGCGGCCCCCCCGAAACTCCTCGCGTGGCGCCTCGACCAGGGCCCCTGGCGCCCCGTTCCCGGCCTCGCGACGCCCTGGTCGCTCGTCGTCGCGACCGCGGACCTCGCCCCCGGGCGTCACGTCGTCCAGCTTCGCGCGGAGGGTCTCGACGGCGCGAGCGGGCCCGTCCTCGAGGTGCCGTTCGTGGTGGCCGCGCCGGAACCCGCGTCCGCGCCGGAAGAGGGGCCGGCAGAACACGCCCGCGGCGTCCCGGCGCCCGGCATCGTCGCCGCGGCGCTCGCGGCCGTCATCGCGCGAGCGCTCGCGCGAGGACGCCGAGGGGACCGAACGGAAGCACGCGGTCGTCCATGACGCCCCAGGCCTCGAAGTCCGCCGGATCGAGGCGGGAGAGGACCGGGCCCTGGAAGGCCGGCGCGCGCACGAAGTCCGCGCCGCGCGCCCAGGGCGACAGCGAAGGCAGCACGAGATGGCCGCGCGCGGGCGCGTAGAGGAACGCCGGAAAGCGGGCCTCGGCGCCGACGGCGTCCGCAAGCGCGAGCACCGGGTGCTGGTGGCCCGTCGCGAGGAGACCGCCCCGCGGGCGCGCGACGCGGGCGTGGCCGTGCGCGACGCGCACGCCGCCGAGGTCGAGCGCGTCCACGACGGGAACGCCCTCGCCGACCATCGCCTCGATGCCCCGGTCGTGGTTGCCGCGCGCGACCACGACGCGCGCGCCGGCCGCGCGCACGGCCGCGATGAAGGCCCGCACCTCGCGGGCCTCGTCGAGGCGGCGCGCCCCGGCGCCGTGCTTGAAGTCCCCGGCGACGACAAGCGTCGTCGCGCCCGTCTCCCGGACGAGCGCCCGGGCGTGGGCTGTCGCGGTCGCGACGGCGTGGCCCACCGGCATGAGCGCCCCGCGCGCGGCGTGCGCGGCTTCGAAGCCGAGGTGAAGGTCGGCGACGACGAGCGCGCGCGCGTCGGGAAGGTGCAGGGCGCCGGGCGCGAGGAGGCGCGCGGCCCCGTCGAGGATCTCAGGCGGGGCGGGCGGCTTCATGCTCGAGGAGCTCCAGGACGCGTTCGTGCAGGTCGAGCATGAAGGCCTTCCGGTCCTCCATGACGACGGTGTCGGTCGCGCCGAGCGCGACGAGGCCGTGGGCGAAGGGCGAGGGCGCCTTGCGGTTCCTGAGGAGCGTCACCTTCGCCTGGCGCGTCAGGACGGCGTGCGTCAGGGCCTCCGCGCGCGCGACGTCGAGCGCGTCGTCCTCGAGCTCGCGTCGGAGCTCCTTGAGGACCGGGAAATCCGGGTCCAGGCGCTTGAGGACGTGGTAGAGGACAAACGAGTTGACCTGCTGCCGTCCGACGCTCTTCTCGCGTCCCGCGTAGTTCCTCAGGATGAGGAACGCGCGCGTCGCGACGTGCCGGAACCGGCGCTTGAGGAGCTCGGTGCCTTCGAGGGCGCGGGGGGCCTCGCGCCGCACTTCGCTGAAGAACAGGCCGCGCACGTCCGTCGCGGTCAGCACGCAGGCGCGCGGCACGGCGATGATGAAGCCGGAATCCGCGACCTGCACGCGTGCGTTCACGCCCTTGAGGTCCGAGATGCGCTTGGCGAAGACGCGGGCGAGCGCCTCGTTCGCGCGCCGGCCGAGGAGGGTGTGGACGACGTAGTTGCGGCGGAGGTCGTCGTCCACGAACTCCTCGACGAGGACCTCGTCGGCCGCGGGAACGGCCGCGAATCTCGCCTGCTCGGAGAAGTACGCGAGAATGGATGATGCCGTCACGGCATCCACGTGATACGCTTCACGCACGAACGCCTCCGCCACGTCGCGGCCCCGGGTCGCGAGGAGGCTCCCGACCTCCTCGCGGAAGCGCGCGACGGCGCGGGCGAGGTCGTACGCAAGCGGCAGCTTCTCGCTCGACCACGCGGGCACGGTCGGGCGGCGACCGCTCGCCGAGGCCACCTGCGCCTTCATGCCCTGCGCGCGGAGGAACGCCCACGTCGTCCCGCCGAGGACGAACACGTCGCCCGGGTTCAGGGACTCGAGGAACGCCTCTTCGATCTGCCCCACGTACCGTTCGCCGTCGTACACGACCGCGTGCGTCGTTTCCGGGATGGTGCCGACGTTCAGGCTGTAGATGGGCCGCGCCATGCGACCCTTGCGGCCGAATCGCCCCGTCGTCGCGTCGTACCAGACCTTGCCGTAGATGCGTCGCTCCTCGAGGCCGGGTCCGGATCCCGCGAGGTAGCGGAGCGTCGCGTCGAAATCCTCGCGCGGGAGGTCCGCGTACGGGCCGGCGCGGCGAACGAGCGCGTAGACCGCGTCCGCCTCCTGCACGCCCTCGAGGCTGAGGCCGACGAGATGCTGCGCGAGCACGTCGAGCGCGTTTGCGGGGAGGGTCACGCGGTCGAGCCGTCGCGCGCGGGCCTCGCGCGCGAGCACCACGGATTCCACGAGGTCGTCGCGGTCGAGCGGGACGATGATCCCGCGCGAGGTCTCTCCCAGCTTGTGGCCGCTGCGGCCGACGCGCTGCAGCGCCCGCGCGATGCCCTTCGGGCTTCCGAGCAGGACGACGAGGTCGACGTAGCCGATGTCGATGCCGAGCTCGAGCGACGTCGAGCACACGACGCACTTGAGATCGCCCGCCTTGAGGCGCGATTCGACCTCGTGGCGCCGCTCGCGCGAGAGCGACCCGTGGTGCGCGGCGATGAAGGAGGACGGCGCGGTCACGGGGTCGCCCCCCTCGGCCGCGTCGGGGCCCTCCACGCGCGCTTCGTCCGCGCCTCCTCCGGGCGGTCCGCCCGGGCCCGCAAGGTCGGCGTACTTCCGGCCGTACCGCTGCTTGAGGTGGAGGACGAGGCGCTCGGTCCCGGCGCGCGTGTTCGTGAAGACGAGCGTCGTCCGGTGCTTCTCGATGAGCCCGTCGAGGAGCCGGTACAGGCCGTCCATGACCTCCGGGCCGGTCGCGCGCACGAGATCCGGGACGGGCGTCACGACGCTGAGGTCGATGTCCTTCAGGTACTGCACGTCCACGACGTCCCCGTCCCGGCCGGGGCCGAAGAGGAAGCGCGCGACGGCGTCGAGCGGCGAGAGCGTCGCGGAAAGGCCGATGCGGACGGGCGGCGGACGGCCCGCCGCGACGACGCGGGCCTCGAGCCGCTCGAGCGAGAGCGCAAGGTGGACGCCGCGCTTCGACTCCGCGAGGGCGTGGACCTCGTCCACGATGACCCACCGCGCGCCCGCGAGGTGCTCGCCGTAGCGCGGCGCCGAGAGGAGGATCGCGAGCGATTCGGGCGTCGTGATGAGGACGTGCGGGGGTTTCGCGGTCTGCCGGGCCCGCTCGCGGGGGCTCGTGTCGCCGGTGCGGACCCCGACGCGGATCGCGGCCGCCTCGACCCCGGCGCGGTCCAGCTCGCGCCGGATGCCCGTGAGGGGCTCGACGAGGTTGCGCTCGATGTCGTTGTTCAGCGCCTTGAGCGGCGAGACGTACACGAGGTGCACGCGGTCCTCGAGCCGGCCGCGCTTCGCGAGGCCCACGAGTCCGTCGAGCGCGGCGAGGAACGCGGAGAGCGTCTTGCCGGACCCCGTGGGGGAGGAGATGAGGACGTTTCGGCCGTCGAGGATCTTCGGAACGGCCTCGCGCTGCGGGGGCGTGAAGGCCCCGAAGCGGTCGAGCGCCCAGCGCCCGACCTCGGGTTCGAGGCGGGCCGCGAGGGCCTCGTCCACCGGGGACACGCAATTCGCCGCCGTCATCGCAAAACGCCCTTCGACGCCCCTTCTGCCACATAAGGCGTTCGCGGGGGACGCCGAAAGGAACCCTTCCGTTTCCCCAGGGGCGGCGGGGTTGACCAGGCAGGGTTCCCGGCCTTCGCCAAGTTTTATCTACGAAGCGAAGCGAGTAAGGAATGGAGGTGCCGTACCGTTACTCCCGTAACGACGACGTCCCCGCCGGCCTCCCACATTTTCATCAGCCTCCCAACGGCGGGGGCGTCCACCTCCCATTCCTGAGCCGACGCGCGTCAGCACCCTTCCTGGACGCAGCCGGACCCTTCGCGCTTCGCGACGGCCGAGGGTTCCTGGATCTCGAAGAAGCCCTCGCCCCAGAGGTCCTTCCACTGCATCTTGACGGCGTAGCGGCCGGGCGGATACGGCTGCCCGTAGTCCGGGTCGACGAGGTTGAAGGAGACCTCGCCCACGATGGCCCGGTCGCGCGGGTGGACGCGCTCCGACTCGGGCGGCGACTGGTCGATCCATCCGTGGCCGACGGGCCCCTCGGGCCCGATGAGGAACCATTCGAAGGATTCGAGCTGCGGCGACTTCACGTCCTTCTGCGCGTCGTTGATGAAGAAGATCTTCGCGGTGAAGCGCTCCCCGGGGGCGTAGACCAGGCGCGGGGGCTTGATCTCGAAGTGGCCTTCGCCGCCGGGGCGGAACGTTCCGATGCCGAAGCCGACGGCCTCGAGGCATCCGGCCGAGAGGACGGAGACCGAGACGAGGCCCGCGGCGATCGCGAGGACGCGGACGGATGATCGGGGCATGCGCCGCCCGCCCGCGCATCGCGCAAAGACCCTTCTGGTACGCCGTTAGAAGAGCCGCTGCTGCCGGCGGTGCTGCTCTCCCGGAATCTCCACGGGGTAGGCGCCCGTGAGGCAGCCCATGCAGAGGTCGCGGCGCGGCAGGTCGATCGCCTTCACGAGGCCGTCGAGCGACAGGTAGGCGAGCGAGTCCGCCCCGATGAGCTTCTGGATCTCGGCGATCGGATGCTCGGCCGCGACGAGCTGCTGGCGCGTGTTCATGTCGATCCCCAGGTAGCAGGGGGCGATGATCGGCGGGGAGCCGATCCGCACGTGCACCTCCCGCGCGCCGGCGTCGCGCAGCATCGCGACGATGCGGCGCATCGTGGTGCCGCGCACGATGCTGTCGTCGAGGAGGACGACGCGCTTGCCCTGGATCTGCGATCGCACGGGATTGAGCTTCATGCGGACCGACTGGTCGCGGTCCTTCTGGTCGGGCATGATGAACGTGCGGTGCACGTAGCGGTTCTTCATCAGGCCCTCGACGAACGGGAGGCCGCTCTTCGCGGCGTACCCGAGCGCGTGCGTGCGGCCCGAGTCGGGCACCGGGACGACGATGTCGGCGTCCGCGGGGGCCTCCGTCGCAAGCGCGTGGCCGATGCGGTGGCGCACGTCGTACACCGGCCGCTGGTCGATGACGCTGTCGGCGCGCGCGAAATAGACGTACTCGAACATGCAGTGCGCGGCCTCGTCGCGGTGGCCGAGCGGGTGGGGCACGATCTTCTCGGGCGCGATTTCGAGGATCTCGCCCGGCTCGACGTCGCGCACGAGGTCCGCGCCGATCGCGTTCAGCGCCGTCGACTCGCTCGCGACGACGTGGCCCGCGCCGCCCGCGAGCTTGCCGACGCAGAGCGGCTTGATGCCGAGCGGGTCGCGCACCGCGAAGAGCGCGCCGCCGACGAGGATCACGAGGGAGAACGAGCCCGTGAGACGCCGGACCACGTTGCGGATCGCCTTCACGCGGTTCTCGGTGTGCGCGAGCTCGTTCGCGAGGAGGCGCACCGCGACCTCCGTGTCGTTCGTCGTGAGGAAGCTCCAGCCCTTCGCCTTGAGCTCCTCGCGGAGCTGGCCCGAGTTCACGATGTCGCCGTTGTGCGCGATCGCGACGTCGCCCGCGGACGACGAGACGACGACCGGCTGCGCGTTCTCGAGGAAGGAGCCGCCCGTCGTCGAGTACCGGACGTGCCCGATCCCGACGCCCGAGTCCGGCTCGTTCAGGATTTCGCGCGGAAACACGTTCTCGACGAGGCCCATCGCCTTGTGCGTCGCGGCCCCGCCCTTCCGGATGACCGTGATGCCGGCCGATTCCTGACCCCGGTGCTGGAGCGCCCGCAGCATCGCGTAGAGCGGCGGCGCCGAGGAGAGGCCCTGCGCCGCGAGGCCCGCGACCCCGCAATGGTCCCGGATGGGCGCGCGGTCGGCCTCGAGCTCGTCCACGAAGACCTCGTCCCCGTCGGCCTCGCGCGCGTGCATCAAGGATCCCCGGGCGGGCTTAAGCGACCCTGGTTTAAAAGGGCTTCGAGGGACGGAGAGCGCCGCCCGACGCCCGCGCGCCGCGGCCATCACCCTGCGGCTGTGGGCGGCGGGCGCAGGGACCGGGACTCGGGACCGGGACTCGGGACCGGGACTCGGGACCGGGATTCGGGACCGGGTGCCGGGTTTCGGGACCGGGCGCCGGGTCCGGGTCCGGGTCCGGGTCCGGGTCCGGGTCCGGGACCGGGACCGGGACCGGGACCGGGACCGGGACCGGGACCGGGACCGGGACCGGGACCGGGACCGCAGCCGGTGTTCGCGCCCAGGTTTGACGTTGGACCGTCGCGAGGGGCCGCCCCCTGCGCCCGCACCCTACGAAGGAGGGGGCGTGAACCCGGGCACCGTTCGAGAAGGAGACGCGGGTTTGGGTCGGGGGTCCAGGGGGCGGCAGCCCCCTGGCG
>DATLGO010000085.1 GCA_035540375.1 Candidatus Thermoplasmatota archaeon | reverse complement strand
CCCGCGCCCGCCCCGATCGAGCGCGCGCGGGTGCGCTGTCCCGCGTGCGCGCACGACTTCGAAGCCGAGGGGCGGCGCCCCTTCGACGCCTCGTGCCCCGCCTGCGGCCTCGTCGCCGCCATCGAGGCCGGAAGCCCCCTCGAATCCCTGACCCTCAAGTGTCCCGCCTGCGCCTCCGTCTTCGACGCGGAAGGTCGCCGGCCCTTCGACGCCGTCTGCCCCGCCTGCGCGCACGCGGCGCGCGTTTCGTGAAGAAACGCTCAAGCGCCGGTCGCGCCTTGGCCCCGGCGTGGGCGCGCTTCCGGACGCCGGCTTCTTCCTTCCCGCCTTCGTGAAGACGTGGCGGTTCGAGCGCGCGTTCTACCGCGCCGCGTACCATGCGCCCGTCGCGCTGCACGTCACCCACGCGCGATGTCTCGACGGCGCCGCGTGCGACGCGCTCGTCCGCCTGCGCTACTCGCGGACCGGCGTCGATACCGTGTTCGTGGATCCCGGCGCCATGGTGTCGGTGCTCTCGCTCCTGCGCAACGTCCCCTCGCGGGCCCGTCATCTCGTCGTCACGGACCTGTCCTTCCAGCGCGGCGAAGGGCGTCGCGTCCTCGAGCTCCTGCGCGAAATCGCGGACGACGGCTGGCGCGTCCGATGGATGGACCACCACGCGCGCCAGTGGGAGGGCGCGCCCGTCGACGAGATGAAGGAGTTCGCGGAGATTACGGTCGACGCGAGCGGCACGCATTGCGGCGCGTCGCTCGTCGCCGCCGCGGACCACCCGGGCGACCCGTTCGCCTCCCGCCTCGCGGAGGTCGTGCGCGACCACGACCTGTGGCTACGGAAGGACCCGTGGAGCCAGGGCCTCCACGACGCGGTCGCGGATCTCGGGTCGGAGCGTTTCGTCGAGCACCTCGTCGCCGCGCGCAAGGTGGACGACGCGACGCTTCGCGCCGCCGCCGCGCGCGAGGCCGACCGCAAGGAGGCGCTCATCGAGCGCGGCGTCGCGCGCGCGACGTGGCGCCGGCAGAACGGGGCCGCCGTCGCGGCCACCTACGGCGAGGTGCCCACGAACGAGACGCTCCACGCGCTCATCGAGCGGGGCGCGGACGTCGCGATCCTCTTCAAGCCCGACGGTTTCGCGAGCCTCCGGAGCCGCAAAGGCATGGAGGTCTGCCACGAGATCGCGCAGCCGTTCGGGGGCGGCGGGCACCCGAACGCGAGCGGCCTGCCCGTCCCCGTGAAGGGCGCGGGCTACCTGCGCTACTGGTCCTCGAAGACCCTCGCGCCCAGCGCGGAGGCCGTCGTGGGGGCCGCGCTCGCGGCCGCTCAGCGGCGCGTCGCGCGTCCATGAAGCCCCCGACGCGATGGCGTTAAATACGGAGCAGCCGTAGGACGTGAGGCTGCCGCAGGACCTCAAGGGGCTTGCCGACAGACACGAGAGACGTGACGACATGGACACGCAGAGGGCCCCGACCCAGGCGGTCAAGATCGGCGATCTGACCCCGAGGTCCAAGGACTTCAACGTCAAGGCCAAGGTTCTGAGCATCGCCCCCGTGAAGGAGGTCCCGGGCAAATTCGGCGACAACAAGCGCGTCGCCGAAGCGACCATCGGGGACGACACGGGCAACGTGGTCTTCTCGCTCTGGAACGAGCAGATCGGCCAGATCAACGAGGGCGAGAGCGTCCTCATCGAGAACGGCTACGTGACCCTCGTGCGCGGGCACATCCGGCTGAACGTCGGAAAGTTCGGCAAGATGCAGCGCATCGACGAGGAGGTCGCGGCCGACCCCGCGAACAAGAACGTCTCCGACCAGGAGCACGCGCAGGAGCGCCGGAGCTTCGGCGGCGGCGGATACGGCGGCGGACGCGGCGGCGGCGGCGGCGGCTACGGCGGAGGCCGTGGCGGCGGCTACGGCGGCGGCGGTGGCGGTTACGGCGGTGGTCGCGGCGGCGGCTACGGCGGTGGCGGCGGCCGCGGCGGCGGCTACGGCGGCGGCGACCGGCGCGGCGGTGGCGGCGGTTACCGGGACCGCGACTCGGGCGGCCGCGGCGGCCGGTACTGAGCGCGAAATCACGGGCGGCCTTCGGTCGCCCGCCTCATCCCTTTTCGTTCACGCCTTGCCGGCTTCGTAGCTCGGCAAGTAGTCTTTTCTCCAGAAGTTCAGGACGGCGACGAGCAGGCTCAGCACGATCGGGCCCACGATGAAGCCGACGAACCCGAAGACCTCGAGGCCCCCGATCGCGCCGACGAGCACGAGGAACGGGTGCATCTGGGCCTTCTCGCCGACGAGGCGCGGGCGGAGGATGTGCTCGATCATGTTGAGGAACACGAAGCCGTACACGAGGAGCGCGATGCCCTCCGTGCTTCTGCCCTCGCTCACGAGCCAGAGCGCGGCCGGCACGTACACGACGGGGGCGCCGACGACGGGGAGGAGCGCGAACACGAACGTGACGAAGCCCCAGAAGATGGGCTGCGGGATGCCGAAGAGCGCGTAGCCCACGGCGCCGAGCGCGCCCGCCGCGAACGAGAGCACGAGCTGGCCGTAGAGGACCGCGTCGAGCGTGCGCCGAAGCTCCTCGAAGAGGTCCTTCGACTGCTTCTCGGTGAGCGGCATGACGGACTTGACGTACTGGACGATGCTCTCGCCCTCGATGAGGCCGTAGAAGATCACGAAGGCCATCACGAGGAAGCCGAGCAGGATGAGCGCCGCGACGGTGAGGAGGTCGGGAAGATGGCCCGAAAGCCACGCCTGCGTCTGCGCGAGCGCGCCCGCAAGCGCCGTCGCGGAGGTGCCGTTCGGCGGCGGGTCGAGGCCGAAGGCGGTCGCGAGGCGGGCGATGGACTCGTCGATGGTCGCGAGCACGCCCTCAGGCGACTCCTCCGAGAGGACGCTGCTCACCGTGCGCGCCAGCTCGAAGGAGATGAACGCGAGGGGGGCGAGCACGATGGTGAAGACGATGACGAGGAGGATGCCGGCCGCGGCGCCGGGTCGTCGCACGACGCGCGTGAGCGCGAGCTGCGCCGGCCAGAGCACATAGACGAACACGCCGCCGAGGATGACGTACGTGAGGAAGGGCCGGAACATGAGGAACGAGATGACGCCGAGGGCGCCGAGGAGGGCGAGGACGAAGTTGCGGCGCGTCTTGCGGAGCTCGGCTCGCTCGAGGGTCTCGGTCAACGACGTCCGCGAGCGGCGGGTCGGTTCAAGAAGGCTGTGATTCGGAGCGGACGGGGGCGAGGCCGCCGTCCACGTCCATGCGCAGGTGTCCCTGGGCGATGAGGGCCTTCACGTGGTAGTGCACGGCCTGCTTCGATGCGTTCACGCGATCGGCGACCTCGCGCTGCGTGAGGCCCGGCGTCAGCACGACGGCGTGCATGACCTCGGCGCGAAGCCCGCGGAGCATGGGCGCGACGACGCGCGGGCCCGTCGCCGGGAAGTATCGCACGAGGTGGCCGTCGGGGCGCGACACCAGGAGCCGGTGCCGCTCGAGCACGCGCAGGTGGTACACGAGCGCGCCCGTGTGGAGGCCGAGGGCGCGCTGGAGGCCGCGGAAGTGGAGGCCCGGATCGGCCGCGACGCGCTCGAGGATGCGGGCGCGATCGGGATGGCCCAGGACGCCCGGACGCTCGAGCCGCGTGTAGAGCGGCGCGAGGAGCGACGCGGCCGCGATGCGCCACGCCTCGCGGCGGGCGGCGAGGGCGACGAGGCCGAGGCCCGCGACGAGACCGGTGCCTCCGGCAAGGAGGATGGGGGCGAGGTCGTCGAAGGCGCGCTCGAAGCCCCGGCCCACGTCGCGCACGACGAGGCTTGCGGCGCCCACGGGCTCGCCGCCGCCCGTGTGGGGGGTGAGCGAGGTCGTCGCGCCGGCCTCGAAGACCCCCTCGGGCTCGGCGGCCTCGACGATGAACGCGCCCGAGAGCGACGGGCCTGCGCCCGTGGCCACGACGACGCCGGGGGACGTCGCTTTCGGCGCGGCGTCGACCGGAACGCGGACGACGAGCCAGAGGTCGACGCGGCCGTGCGGCGGCACGTCCACGAGGCGGCGCTGCAGGTCCGCGGCCCATCCGGCGTCGAGGCTGGGGGCGAGGGAGACGCGCTCGGCGGTGTCGCCCCCGAGGAGCGTGACGGTGCCGACCGCGACCCCGCCCGCGGGACCGACGAGGCGATCGGAGACGATGAGCATGAGCCGCTTCGGCTCGGGTTTCGGCGCGGGCGGCTCGGCGGGTCGCGGGCGCGCGCCCTCGGCGGGCGGCCGCTCCTCGACCGGGTCGCGGGGCGCCGTTTCCTCCGGCGCGGGCGTCGGCC
>DATLGO010000084.1 GCA_035540375.1 Candidatus Thermoplasmatota archaeon | reverse complement strand
GGGATGCCTACGCCGCGGGCGGGAACGGCGGGGGCTTCGGCCTCCTCGGCGGCAACGGCGGCGACGCTTTCGGGATATTGCCCTCCGAGGGAGGCGGAGGCGCGGGCGGTGGGTACCCGTACGGTTGGTCGTGGACGTGCGGCCCCGTGCCCTAACGTGCTTCGTCGCCGGCCCCCGGCGCAAGCGGCGCGTCCTCGTCGGGCTCGACGTGGACGACGACCTCCTTCGCGCCGAGCTCCCGCTCAAGGGCGCGCTCCACGGCCTCCGTGACGGCGTGCGCCTCGTCGAGGTCGCGCGGCTCGACGACGAGGTGCATCTGGATGAACGCCTCCTGCGGGTGGCCGCGGCTCTTGATGTCGTGGACGCTCGCGACGCCGGGCACGGCGCGCACGATCTCGGCGATACGCTCCGCCTCGAACGGCGCGCGGTCCGTGAGCACGGGCGCGACTTCGCGGAAGACGCCGAAGCCCGTCCACGCGATGAAGCCCGCGACACCCAGGCTCACGATCGCGTCGGCCGCGCCGAAGCCGGCCGCGGCGAGGGCGAGCGAGCCGAGGACGCCGACCGTGACGAAGACGTCCGAGAACGTGTGCATCGCGTCGGCCTTGAGGAGCTGGCTTTGCAACCGCTCGCCCGCGCGGCGCTCGTACGCCGCGACGGCGAGGTTCACGACGAGGGTGCCGGCGGCGACCGCGAATGTGACCGCGGTGGGCTCGACGAGCGTCTCGCCCGCGACGAGCCGGCGGATCGCCTCGCGCGCGACCTCGAAGGCGGTCACGAAGAGGAGGCCCGAGAGGACGAAGGCGGCGAGCGTCTCGAACTTGCGGTGCCCGTACGGGTGGTCGCGGTCCGCGGGCCGGGTGGCGTAATGGATGACCACGAGCGCGACGACGTTCGACCCGGCGTCGACGCCGCTCGCGAGCGCGTCGCCCACGAGCGCGAGCGACCCGGATTCGAGTCCGGCCCACGCCTTCGCGAGCGCGACGAGGAGGTTCAGCGCGAGGACGGCGACGAGGATGCGCGTCACCGCCCGCTTGTACGCGCCCATCGCGACGGCACCGTCCGCGCGCGCGAAAAGCGTTCGCTTTCGCGACGCGGCGCGGGCCGCGCCGACCGGCGGGTTTAAGGGCGGTTCCGGGCATCTGCGCGCACCCGATGGACCCCAAGCTCCGTCTCGTTCTCGACTACGTCCCGTGCGACCAGTGCCTGGAGACGCCGTCCGCGGACCAGGAGATCCTCTGCTCCGTCTGCCGCCGGCTCCATCGCGAGGTCGCCGTGAAGGTGACGGAGCGCCGCGAGGTCGTGATCGAGCGACCCGCCGCGCACGCCCCCGTCGCCGTCACCGTGCCCGCGGCCGCCGCGGCGCCGACGCTTGCGCCCGAAGCGCCGCCGCGCCCGGTGGACGAGGCGCCCGCGCCCGTTTCGCACGTTGAGATCGTGATCGGCGCGCGCGAGGCCGGCGAGCGCGTTCCGGGCGGCCCCACGACGGAGGTCGTGCTCGAGGACCTCGAGCCCGCGGCGGACGCGCCCGCCCCCGTTCCCGCCGAGGCTGCGATGGTCGCGACCGCCCCGGATTCGCCTTTCGCGGAGGCCGACTTCGAGGCATCCTTCACCTACGTTCCGCTCCCGCGCTCCGCGCTTCCCCCTCCGCCGCCCCCGGCCGCGGACCCGGAGCCCGCGGCCGAGGCCGCGCCCGCGGAGGCGTACACGATCGAGC
>DATLGO010000083.1 GCA_035540375.1 Candidatus Thermoplasmatota archaeon | reverse complement strand
CGCCTCGGACGGCGCGTCGGGCGCGACGTGGACGAGCGTCGCGGCCTCGCGGGCAAGGTCGCCCGCGGTCGCGACGACGGCGAGACGCGCCGTCGTGCCGCCCGCGCCCGCGGGAACGGTCGCGAGCGCCTGGACGGTCGCGGCGACGCCCGGGTCGAGGGCGAGGGCGGCCGCGTCGAGCGCGGGCCGCCAGCCGTCGGGCGCGACGGCGTCGAGAAGGACGTGGAGCGGGGTTCCGCCCGTGTTGCGCACCACGAAGGCGGCGACCACGGTCTCCCCGGAGGCCGCGTCGAGCGCGCGCTCGACGGCCTCGATCGCGAGGTCGGGCCGCGG
This sequence comes from Candidatus Thermoplasmatota archaeon, assembly GCA_035540375.1. Lineage (NCBI taxonomy): Archaea > Methanobacteriati > Thermoplasmatota > Thermoplasmatota archaeon. The sequence continues at coordinate 49,860 of DATLGO010000083.1, read as the reverse complement.
CGCGGGCGCGGGTTGGGAGGGCGACATCGGGGCGACGAGCGCGAGGTCGACCGGCGGCGCGCTGCCGAGCGAGGGGTCGCGCGCGCGGAGCGTCGCGACGTGCCGCGCGCCGGGCGCCGCGCCGTCGGGGAGCGCGAGGCGGACAGCGAAGGCGTCGGACCCGCCGGCGGGGACGCGCAGCGTGGGCGGGTCGATCGAGACCGTCAGGTTGCCCGCGTTGCGGAGGACGTCGAGACGGAGGTCGGCGTCGAGGCGGTGGTGGTTGCGGACGACCACGAGGAATCGCCCCTCGTCGCCCACGCGCTCGGCCGGGTCGGCCTCCGCGCCGAACGAGCCGCCCACCACCTGCGCGGAGGCGGTGGAGGCGAGAAGCGCGAGGACGAGGGCGGCCTCGAGCATCGGTCGGCGCGCCACGTCAAGCCTCCCGCGTCGCAAGCGCGCGGCCGTTCGCGGGGCGCGGGTTGACGGTTCGGGTGTCGCCGCGGGGGGCTACGAAAACGGAAAAGGCCCGCGACCCGCGCGCGGCGGGTCCCCGGGCGCTCCCGTCGAGGAGAGGAAGCGGTCGCGCGCGCGGCGCGGCCGCCCCCGCGTCCGGTACGGCACGGGGACGCGGGGTTTGCGGTCGGAGGGAGTGGGCGCCGGCGCTCCGGAAGGCGGAAGGGCCCTTTCCGGCGAGCGCCGCGGAAACGGAGGGAGGCGGCGCGCGAACGGACGCGGAGGCTTGGTTGTGAGCGGTTGATCGTGGACCGATCGCAGGAAGGACCGCCGGGGGGTCCCGCGTCACGCGTGTCGTGGCACACACGGCCCATGCGTGATCGAAAGCCTCCCGGAGCATTCCGGCACCCGGGACGGACAGTCCCCGGGTGGGGTATAACGTCGTTTGAGCGGTTCTTTGACCGCCGTCACGCGAACCCGACGAGGTCGGCGCCCTCGATGAGGTGGCAGCCGCCGTCGTTGTTCGCCTCGTTCGATTCCGCGATCGTGTTGTGGCCGTCCACCTTGAAGCAGTATTGCGGCGCGGGGACGCTCACCACGACGGTCGCCTGGACGCTTTGCCCCGCAAGGACGGTGCCGATGTTCGGATTGGCGCTGAGCGTCACGCCCACGCCGAAGACGATGAGGACGCGCACGTCGGTCGCATTCGCGTTGCCGAGGTTCGTCACGGTGAGGTTCACCTCGACGCGGTTCGTCGCGGGGGCGAGCGTGGCCTGGTTCAGCGGGTCGGGCTCGTAGGGCTCGCGCTTCGTGAGGATCCAGCGGTAGGCGATGTCGGAGATCGTGAGATCGGGCAGCTTCGGCTCGGCGGTCGCGCCCGCGGCGGGGATCATCGCGACGAGAAGGACGGCGGCGGCGAGGACGGCGCGCATGGCCGGCCCCAGCATCCTGCCGGCATAAACACGTTCAGGTGTCGTGTCGGTCAGGGAACGGCCCGTTGGGCCGCGCCCCGCCCAATTCCGAGGCCAGAAGTCCTGGGCCGACCTCCTTGGGTCGAAGACCATGCGCACCCTCATCCTCGCGCTCGTGAGCCTGCTGACGATGGCCCCCCTCGCGGCGGCGGAGTATTACGAAGGCAAGCCCGACTGTCCGCCCGACCGGTTCTGTACGACCTCCGCCGGTTCCGAGGAGCCGCAGCCGTACGGCGACGAAGAGTGCATCGAATGCAGCAAGCCCGTCGACGACTCCTCCTCGGGCGACAACCTCACCCGCGGCGAGGGCTCGTGCATGGACGGAAGCGCGGAGTACGCCTGCCGCGGCGACGTGCAGTACCTCGACGGCTCGGGCCCGAAGAACGATCAGGAGGTCGACACGACGTCGGCCAAGAAGGACGTCCGCAGCCAGGACCTCGCGGTCCCCGGCGTCGCCCTCGCGGCGGTCGCGGCGGCCATCGGCCTTGTCGCGATCCTCGTCTCGCGCCGCCCCTGAGCCTGAACACGACCCGTCGCCCGCGACACACCGGCGGGTCCGGTCACCCCACGGCCCCGCCGATCCGCGTCTCTCCGGCGGATCGGCGGGCCGTCATCTCATCCCTTGACGCAGCCGATCGGCGCCATGCGCGCGACCTTGCGCCCGATGCCCGCGCCGTGGCAGACGTCGACGACGTCGCTCACGTTCTTGTAGGCGTCCGGTGCCTCCTCGGCCGCGACGCGCGCGCTCGCCGCTTTCACGATGATGCCGCGCGCCTCGAGCCCCCGGATCACGTCCTCCCCGCGCCACGCCTTCGCGGCGGCCGTGCGCGACTTCACGCGGCCCGCGCCGTGGCAGGCGCTTCCGAAGCTTTCCCGCATCGCCTGGTCCGTTCCCGCGAGCACGTAGCTCGACGTGCCCATGTCGCCGGGGACGAGCACCGGCTGCCCGACCGCGCGGTAGAGCGGGGGAACGTCGGGATGGCCCGGCGCGAACGCGCGCGTCGCGCCCTTGCGGTGCACGTACACCTTGCGGCGGCGCCCGTCGACCTCGTGCTCCTCGAGCTTCGCGATGTTGTGCGAGACGTCGTACACGAGGCGCATGCCCATCGCCTCGGGGTCGCGCTGGAAAACCGCGTGGAAGCCCTCGCGCACCCAGTGCGTGATGAGCTGGCGGTTCGTCCACGCGAAGTTCGCGCCCGCGCACATGGCCGCGTAGTAGTCCTCGCCTTCACGCGAGTTCGCGGGCGTCGCCGCGAGCTGGCGATCGACGAGCGCGATGCGGTAGCGCTCGGCGGCGCGCTCCATCCTGTCGAGGTAGTCGGTGCAGATCTGGTGGCCCGCGCCGCGCGAGCCGCAGTGGATCATGACGCACACCTGGCCGGGCTCGGTGAGGCCGTACGCGCGCGCGGTCGCCTCGTCGAAGATCTGGTCGACGCGCTGGATCTCGAGGAAATGGTTCCCGCCGCCGAGGCTTCCCACCTGCGGCGCGCCGCGCTCGACGGCCTTGTCGGAGACCTTGTCGGGGTTCGCGCCGGGCATTGTGCCGCGGTGCTCGATGTGCTCGAGGTCGTCCTTCCAGCCGTAGCCCTGGCCGATCGCCCACGCGGCGCCTTCCATGAAGACGTCGCGCGTGTCGCCTTTCGAGAGGCGCACGCGCGCCTTGGAGCCCACGCCCGATGGCACGAGGCGGAAGAGCGTGTCGACGAGCTCGCGGAGGCGCGGGCGGACCTCGCGCTCCGTGAGGTCGGTGCGGATGAGGCGGACGCCGCAGTTGATGTCGAAGCCGACGCCGCCCGGGGAGAGCACGCCCTCCTCGGCGTCGAACGCCGCGACGCCGCCGATCGGAAAGCCGTAGCCCCAGTGGATGTCGGGCATCGCGAGGCTTTCGCCGACGATGCCGGGAAGCGTCGCGACGTTCGCGACCTGCTCGACGGCGTTGTCGGACGCAAGGTCCGAAATCATGGCTTCGCTCGCGAAGATCTTGCCCGGGACGCGCATGCCGGGCTTCTCGCCCACGGGGATCCGCAGGCGCCAGGGGTCGATCCGCTCGAGCTTGCCGGTCCAGGGCATCGAGGCCGAGACGGGGGCTTCGGGATTAAGGATTTGGGCTCAGGTCCGCGCGCCCCGGTCCGCTTCCGCGACCATCCGTTCGGCGCGGGCCAGGATGATGGGGAGGGCCGGGGACGCCGTAAGCTGCTTGTAGCGCGTCGCCGACGCCGAGGAGACGAGGCCCGCGGCGGTGAGCTGCTTCAGGTTGTAGTACACCATCCGCGGGGACGCGCCCGTCCTCAGGAAGATCTCCCCGATCGAGCAGCCGGGGCGGTCGACGATCACGCGGGCGATCCTCCTCGCCGTGGGCGTGCTGAGCAGGACGAGATGCCGCGTGTCCGGCGGGGCCGTCGCGGAGGGAGCCGTAGGATAGATGAGGCGCCGACGGCCGGACGCCATCGTCGTGACGAGGCCCGCGCGCTCAAGGACCTGAAGATGATGATAGACGGTTCCCGAACCATACGGGAGCCGCGTGATGAGCACGCCGAGCGGGATCCCCGGCGAGCGCTCCACGACCTCGAGGATGGCGCGGCGGGGGAGGCTTCTCGTGAGGGACGTCCGCAGGTCCTCGACGGGCACGGGCTGGGGCGCCGCGAAGAGGGCCGACAGATGATCGAAGAGCGTTCCCACGGTCTTCCTCCTCGGTCCACCATGGACGAAGGACCATGAAAAGCTTAGCGCTCGGCGATCCGGCGGGGTCGAGCGCCCATGGGAAAGGGAGGGTCCCCCGCAAGAAGCGCAGCGAGGGCCCCGGGGACGATCGCGGAACGGAGGTCGAAGCGACCGGCCCGCGCGCGGCATGGGCCTCGCGAAATCATATCCGTATTGGCGGGACCGCGTAAAAATCGACCGCGTCGCAGCACCGGTGGGGCCATATAGGGGCAAACGTCTGCCCGCCACGGCACTTTTTCCATGCCCCCGAAACCCACGGGCATCGACGAGGGGCTCCTGCACGATATCCGGGACGCCATCGTCGAGGAGCTCCTCAAGTCCAGCCGTCCCGTCACGCTCAAGGAGATGGAGCGCGCCGCCCTCACGGCGGTCGAGCGCGGGGGCGGCGGCGTCAGCGCGACGAAGGTCCGCGAGGCCACAAAGTGGGTCCAGTCGCACCTCGAGGACGAGGGCGACCTGAACCCGGTCGCGGGCGGCTTCGAGATGAGCCCGCGCGGCCGCGGCCGCTGGCTCCGCTAGATGTCCACGACGACTTCCACGCGCGGCGGCGACGCGACGATGCGCATGTCGTGGTAGGTCACCGCCTTCACCTCGTGGATGGGGCCATGCCGTTCGGCCGCGTAGGCCTCGCCCTCGGCGACGCCCTCGAGGCTCAACCCGTCGGGCGCGACGTCGCAGCGGAACCGCGAGAAGACGAGGAGGTCCCGCTGATGGTGGAAGAGGAGCGTCTCGAGCCAGGCGTGGAGGAGCCGCTCGGGCGTCGTTTCGGCGAGAACGAAGCGGAAGGCGCCGACGGGCCGCGCCGTCTCCATCTCGGTCATGTAGGCGAAGAGGCCGCGCGCGGCCTCCTCGAAGGCCTCGCCCAGGGTCGCGCCCCAGGCGTGGATCGCGAGGTCCGCGGTATGGTCGACGTGCTCGAATCCGCGGGCCATGCGGGGGGAGCGGAGGTCCCGGAGATAAACCGGGCGGCTTCGCTCCGGCGGCCGCTCCGGGCGGCCTCTTGTCCCTCACCGGGGTGACATGGCGGAGGATATACCGCCACAGGGGTCATGCCGTCCCGGGAGGCCCGAGTTGGTGTCGCGCCGCGGAATCATGACTGTCGCCGTGATCGGTCTTGTGATCATGGCCCCTGGGCTCGCGTTCGCACAGGTCTACAGCGAGCTGGGCGTTCAGACCGAGCAGGTCGTCGAAGGCCACAACGTGTACACGGTGATGCAGGCCGTCGTGAACCGGAACATCACCGGTGTCACCGTCCTCGCGCGCGAGATCGTGATGGCGCAGGGCAAGCTCTGGTTCAACGACCAGTACCTGCTCCGCCCGGACCAGGTCCAGGCGACGCTCAACACGACGAACTCCGGTCTCGTCGAATGCGGCTACAAGATGAACAACACGCAGTACGGCTGCGTCCGCTACCCCTGCGGCGGCGCCGTCGCCGCGGTGCAGGCGGGCCACCCGTCGCCCGGGGCGGCCGCGAAGCGCACGGAGTACATCGAGTCCTACTACGTCACGGACCCGAACGACCACACGTTCATCGTCGACAAGTACCGCAAGGTCGCCGAGCGCAACCCCAACTACCAGGGTCGCGGCGAAGACCTCGAGAAGTTCTTCACCGACCGCAACCTGCCCCCGCCGGAGCAGTACACGAACAAGTGGTTCGTGTGGGTCGCGAACCTGCGCGGAAGCCCCGTCTTCGTCGCGGACGACGGCAACTCGAACTGCAACCCGTTCATCGACAACCCGTCCGCGGGCTACTACGAGCCCACCAACCCCGGAAACAACGGCGGCGCCTCGTACTGCTACGACGGCAACCCCGCCCTCTTCGGCGAGACGCCCGGCGGCGGGTGCGCCTACGACGCCTACAACTCGACCTTCGACAAGTCGACGAAGGTCCAGTACCACAACTACCGCCGGTACAACGCCGAGCTGGTCTTCTACATGGAGGACTTCGTGAGCGGCTTCACGCCCAACTACGCGAAGACCACCGTGAAGGGCGGCAAGCTCCACGGCAACGCGTCCGACGACACCAACGGCTGCGAATCGCAGGCCGGCGGCGCGAAGCCCTGGACGGAATGGTACTGTCCGAGCGGCAACGACAACAAGGAGGGCAACTCGCACCCGTTCAATCCGACGGACAACGGCGGCGGGAAGCTCAAGGACCACGCGCACGACACCGCGTTCGTGGACCTCTACTGGTACGGCTCGTCGCGCCCTGCGCCCGAGCCCGCAGTCCGCAACTACCGGATCTTCGACGTGGAAGGCAGCGGCGCGCCGTTCCACCTCCAGTAGGCCAGCGATTCGAACACGCCCCGGAGGGTCGGGAGCCCCCGATCCCGGCCCTCCGCGGTCATCTTCTCGTGATTTTCCGTCCGATCACGCCGCGCGCCGCGTGGCCGCGTACGCCGCCGTCGCGAGCGTGTAGAGGACGAGGGCCGCAAGCGCGATGGCGGCGCCCGCCGCGACGTCGAGCGCGAGGCTCGCCCAGAGCCCGAGCGCGACGGAGGCGAGGCCGAAGGCGATCGAGAGCGCGAGCGCCGCGCGGAAGCTCTTTGCGAGCCGGAGGCCCGTCGCGGCCGGGACGATGATGAGGGCGCCGACGAGGAGGACCCCGACGACGCGCGCGGCGAGGACGACGGAGGCCGCGGTGAGGATGCTGAAGAGGTACCCCATCGATCGGACGGGGAGGCCCGCGACGCGCGCCGCCTCCTCGTCGAAGGCGAGGTAGAGCAGCTCCTTGTAGAGCGCGAGGATCACGAGGATGACGCCCGCGGCAAGCGCGAGGACGACGAGGACGTCCTCCTCGCTCACGGCGAGGATGCTGCCGAAGAGGTACGTCGAGATGCCGCCCGTGATGCCGCGGCCGTGGCTCACGAGCGCGATGCCGAGCGCGAGGCCGCCCGTGAAGAACAGCCCGATCGCGACGTCGCTTTTCGCGAGGCCCCGTTCGCGCAGGAGCTGGATGCCGACGGCGCCGAGGGCCGCCGCGACGAGCGCCATCTCGAGCGGCGCCCAACCGACGAGGAGGGCGAGCGCGATGCCCGCGAAGCTGATGTGCGCGAGACCGTCCGAGAGGAGCGCCTGGCCGCGCAGGAGCATGAAGACGCCGAGCACCGCGCAGGTCACCGCGACGAACGCGCCCGCAAGGAGCGCGCGCTGCATGAATTCGTACGAGAACGCCTCCGCGAGGCCCGCGACCATCAGGCTTCGCCTCCGGGATGCACGCCCGTCCGGGCGTGACGGATGTCGAAGCCGTAGGCGCCCGAGAGCGCGCCCTCCTCGCGGAAGGCCGCGGGCGTCCCGTCGAAAACGATGCGGCGGTTCACGACGACGACGCGGTGCGCCGTCTCGGCGATGGCCTCCGCGTCGTGGCTCACGAGGACGATCGTGATCTCGTGGTCGTGGTTCAGGTGGTCGAGCAGCTCGTAGAACTCCGCGCGCGCGCCGGGATCGACGCCCGTCGTCGGCTCGTCCATGATGAGGAGGTCGGGATCCGAGGCGAGCGCCTTCGCGAGGAGCACGCGCTGCCGCTCGCCCCCCGAAAGCGTCCCGACGAGGCGGCCGGCGAGCTTCTCGACGCCCACCTCGCGCATCGCGCCGAGCGCCTTCGCGCGGTCGCCCGCGGTGAGCGGCCGGAAGAGCCCGCGCTTCGGAACCCTCCCGAGGAGCGCGATCTCGAGCGCGGTCGCGGGAAACTGCGCATCGACCTGGCTCGCGTTCTGCGGCACGAACGCGATGCGGCTCCAGTCCGTGAAGTCGTGGACGGGCGATCCGAAGAGCTTGGACTCGCCGCGCCGGATCGGCGCAAGTCCCAGGAGCGCGCGCAGGAGCGTGCTCTTGCCCGCGCCGTTGGGACCCACCACGCCCACGAACTCCCCCGCGGCGATCGTGAGGCTCGCGTCCTCGAGCGCGCGTTCGCGACCGTACTCCACGGTGACGCCGCGCGCCTCGATCGTCGGGGGCTTGACCGCCATCAGGCGCACTCCATCGCGTGCCGCAGGGCCGCGAGATTCTGCCGCATGATCGAGAAGTAGTCCTCGCCGCGCGCGGCCTCCTCGTCCGTGAGGCCCTCGATCGGATTGAGCACGCGCGCCTCCCCGCCGATCTCGTTCGCGATCACCTGCGCGACCTTCGGCGAGACGAGCGTCTCGAAGAAGATGACGGTGATGTTCTCGCGGCGCGCGAGGTCGGAGGCGGCCCGGACGGCCTCCGCGGATGGCTCGGCCTCGGGCTCGAGGCCGCTCACGCTGTGCTCGGTGAAGTTGTACCGCGCCGCGACGTAGCCGAAGGCCGCGTGCGTCGTGATGATCGCGCGCTTCTTGCACATGGCGAGGCCCGCCTCGTACGCGTCGGCGAGCGTCGCGAGGTCGGCGGCGAGGGTCGCGGCGCGCGCGCGGTGCGCGGTCGCGTTCGCGGGGTCCGCGGCCTCGATCGCCGCGAGCGCGTTCTTCGCCTCCTCGGCGAAAAGCACGGGGTCGAGCCACACGTGCGGGTCGTCGACCTCCTCGCCCTCCTCGATGGCCTTGCGGAGGTCGATGCCCTCCGTCACCGTCGCGACCGGCACCCCGCGCTTCGCCGTCGCCGTCGCGACCTCGCTCGCGAAGCCTTCGAGGTCGGCGCCGTGGAGAAGGACGAGGCGGGCGGCGCCGAGGCGCGCGACGTCGCTCGGCCGGAGGTCGTACTCGTGCGGCTCGACGCCCGCGGAGACGAGCACGCCCACGGCGAGGTCGTCGCCCGCGATGCGCTCGGCGAGGAACTGGACGGGGTAGAACGAGGCGACGATGTCGTCGCGCGGCGCGGGCGCGGGGCCGACGCAACCGGCGGCGACGAGGACGACGGCGACGAGGGCGAGGCGGGAAGGCATGGAGGCCATGAGCGTCCAGCCTGGCGGCGTTTATGAATCTTCCTTGTTGCTCGCAATGGCCACGGCCGTTCTCCGCAACCGTTGTGAAAGGTCGGGGTCGCCGTTCACAGGAGGCTTGATGTTCCTAGGAATCATGAAAGCCTTGTGAGCGTTTTCAGCGTGAGCCTCCCGGACCCCCTCGTCGCCCAGGTGGACGACCTCATCGCGGGCGGCGGCTACGCCGGCCGCAGCGACGTGGTGCGGGCGGCCCTGCGCCACCTCATCGCGACCCTCGCGGCGCAGGGCGGCGGCGGGCGCGGCCCGCGCACGGCGACGGTGACGGCGGTCTACGAGGAGAACTCCCGCCGCGTCCTCGAGCTGCGCCATGCGCATGCGCGCATCATCCGGAGCGCCATCCACAGCCACGGGGGCGGCAACTGCGTCGAGGTGTTCCTCGTCGAGGGCCCGGCCGCGGCCGTGCGGCAGTTCACGGACGAGCTGCGAGGCCTCCGGGACACGCTCATGGTGCACGTGGCGTACACGGACACGATCGGGGCCCACGATCCCGCCCACTGACGTCGCACCGGACGCACACGGGTCTTCCGCGCCGTGCGCGCCGCCGGGGGCGGCGATTTCACAGCGTGCCTCCAATGCGCTTATCGTTTTGCACTCGAACTGTCGCCGACGGAGGCCTCATGTCGACCGCGCCGATCGCAGGATCCCGCCCCCGGTCGGCCGGCCCCGCCGGTCGGGTCGTCCTCCTCGTCCTGCTCCTGCTGCATCCCGCCCTCGCCGCCGCGGGCGGGACCCCGGTCCGGGAGGCGGGTTCTCCGCTCCCGGCCCTCCTGGGGGAGGACCTCGCCCTCGGCGCGACGACGGTCTCCGGGCTGCTCGGCGCGCCCCGTTCGCCCTTCGCGAACGGCGGATGGAGCGCCTGGTTCGAGGCGCTCGGTCGACCGGCGACGGAGGCCGAACGCGCGGCCCTCGCCCGATTCGCGTTCGACCATCCGGCCGTCGCCGCCGAGGTCGAGCGCCTCGCGGGCGGCGTCGCCCGCGCGCGGACGCTTCGCGACCAGGCCTTTGCCGCCGCGACCGCCGAAGACCTCGACCGCGCGCTTAGCGAGGCCGCGACCGGGGAGGGGGACCCGTTCGCGGCGATCGACCTCGACGCGCTGCTGGAGGCCGCCCGCGTCGCGCACGCCGCCGTCGAGGCGGCGCGGCGTGCCCTTCCGGCGGCGCAGGCGGCCGACCGCGCAAGGCTGGCAAGCCCCCCGCTCGACCCTGGCGCGGACGTGGACCTCGTCCTGCGGAAGCTCGCGGGCGGGGCGACCGCCGTCTCCCGCGCCGACCCTGTCGAGGGCGTCCCTCCCGACCTCGCCCATCCCCTCGGGCGCCTCCTCGAGGCCGCCGGCCGCGACGGCGGGGCGCGTCTCGCCGCCACGCTCGCGGCCGAGTGGCCGCGGCTCCTGCGCGCGGGCGCGAACGCCTCGCTCGCCGCGGATGCTCCGAACTTCCACGCGCTGCTCGAAGCGGCCGTCGCGGCGCGGCCGCCCGCGCTCGAGGTCGACCTCGCCGAAGCCCTCGCGCGCCTGCGCCGCGAGCCGGACGCCCCCTCCGCGGCGACCCGCGCCGACGCGTCCGATCTCGAGAGGCTCCTCGGGTCGGATCTCGCGGCGGCGGTCGGGCGTCTCCTCCGCGCCCTCGCCGCCCATCGCGACGCGGCCACGCCCGACGCATCGGAGCGCTTCGCGGCCCTGCTCGCCGCGGACGGCCCCCTCACCCGCGACGAGGCGATCCTCCTGCGCGAAGGCGTCGCCGGGATCGGGGCCCGCCGCGAACGCGTCCTCGAGGCCTCGGCCGGGGTCGTCGCGGAGGCGCGCGCGCTCGCGCTCGTCGGCGCCGCCCGCGTCCCCGCGACCACCCTCGGCGCGCCCGGCGTCCTGTACAACGATGGCCTGATCGTCATCCTCGGCGCCGACGCGACGCACGTGACGCGCGACGTCCTGCCCTTCGCGCCCGCCCTGCTCCTCGACCTCGGCGGCGACGACGTCTACGAAGCCCCGCTTGCGGGGCTCGATCTCGCGGGCCCGACCCTCAGGACGCCCGTCGACGCCGCCATGCTCCGCTCCTCGGTCGCGATCGACCTCGGCGGGAACGATCGCTACCGCGCCGTCGAGCCGTTCACGCTCGGCGCGGCGCGCGGACGCCCCGGGGCGCCCGCGCTCGGCCTCCTCGTGGACGCGGCCGGAAGCGACGTCTACGACGGCGGCGAGCTCGCGCTCGCCCACGGCGTCGACGCGGTGGGGATGACGATCGACCTCCTCGGCGCGGACCGCTACCAATCCTCGGGTCCCCTCGGTCGCGCGCGCACGACCGACGTGGCCTCGTTCGCGACCGGCCTCCTCGTCGACGTCTCGGGAAACGACACGTACCGCGGAAGCGGATTCTCCGCGCTCCACGACGCGTCGCCCGCGAGCGCGACGTTCGCGGGCCTCGCGGACCTCGGCGGGGACGACCGGTACAACGGGACCTGCCCTGCGCCTCCCGCGGCCTGCTTCGGCCTCCCCCGGCCGGAGACGGCCTCGGGGGCGCGCGGCGTCGCGCTCTTCCTCGACGCCGCGGGCGTCGACGCGTTCCCGCGCGCGAACGACCCCGCGCCTGTCGCCGCCCTCTCGCCGGGACGGGAGCGCGCGGTGGTCGTCCACCTCGGCCCGCGCGTCCAGACCGTGGGCGACGGGGACGGCGACCTCGTCCCCGACGGCGTGGACACGTCGCCCGACCCCGACCCCGCCACGTCCGACCGCGACGACGACCGCGTTCCGGACCTGATCGAGGCCCTCCTCGGCTCGGATCCGAACCGGCCGGGCGACGCCGTCGTCGCGACGCCGCTCACGCCGCGCGACGACGGCCTTCTCGTCCACGTGCCGGGGCGGCTCGCCGTCGGCCTCGCCGGCGCGCCGAGCCGGTTCGATCGCCCCGCCCTCCTGACGATCGACCTGGGTCTCGACGACGCCGACGCGTACGGAAACAACACGGCCGTCGGCGGGGTCTCGATCGATCTCGGGGGCAACGATCGCTACGAGGCGGGAGAGCACGGCGTCCTCGCAGCGGGGCGGGGATTCCTCCTCGACCTTGCGGGCGACGACGCTTACCTCGCGCGCGACATCGCCCACGCGTCGGGCGCAAGCTCGTACGGCGTCCTCCTGGACGCGGCGGGCCGCGACCGCTATGTCGTAAGGAACGCCGCGGTCGCGACCGCGGGCTTCGCGGCGCTCCTCGATCTCGACGGCGACGATGATCACGAGGCCCGCCTGCAGGCGCGCGCCGAGGCCTCCGGCCGGAGCGCCTTCATCGACCTCGGAGGAAACGACCGTTACGTGATCGTGGTGGACACCCTGGCGGAGAACGAGGACCTCCGACAATCCTCGGGACCGGGCGTCGCGCTCTTCGCCGATCTCGGCGGATCCGACGTGTACGCGGTGTCGGCCCCGAACGCGTCCCGGGACGCGTCGCCCGCGCGCAACAATCGCGTCCGGACGGCATCGCAGGCCATCTTCATCGACGTCGCGCGGCCGGGGGAGGACGGCGACGGCGACGGCCCGCTCGCGGGCGACGTCCTCGAAGCGCTCGCCGGGACGGACGCGCAGGACCCTTCGGATCGACCCGTGGGCGGAACCGGTTTCGTGCTCCGGCTGCCCGCCGCGGGGCTCGCGGTCGGCGACGCGACGCCGACCCTCTACGAGGCCGACGTGGACTACGCCATGATCGTCGACCTCGGCGGCAACGACGTCTACCGGAACCGGGCGGGGGGCTCGACCCCGACGCACCCCGTGGCGGTGGCGCTCGACCTCGCGGGCGACGACCTCTACCGCTACGAGGGGGCCTCGCCCGTCGGCGGACGGGCCCCCGCCGGGACGAGCGTCGCCGTCGCGGGAACGCAGGGGGCGGGCGTGCTGGGCGTCGGCCTCCTCCATGACGCCGCCGGACGCGACCGTTTCGAGGCGACGGTGAACGCGAGCCGATGCGCCGCGTGCGTCGGCGCCCGCGCCGTGTACGGCGCCGCCCAAGGGGCCGGGGTGCTCGGCATCGGCGTGCTCGTCGTCGCCGGGGACGGCGCCGCCTCCTTCCTCGTGCGGCTCGAGAACGACACGGTGACCGCTCCCCCGGCGCTCGCGCGCGCCCACGCCCAGGGCGCCGCCCTCGGAGGCGTCGGCCTCCTCGAGCGGCGCGGTTCGGCCCCGGACGACTACGCGATCGCGCTCGGGCCCGGCGTCCGCGCGCCGGACGCCGCGGCAAGCGGCCAGGGGTACGGCGCGGCCGGATGGGGCGTCCTCCTCGACCACGGCGGAGAAAACACGCTCACCGCCGGACGGCTCGCGCAGGGGGCCGGCGAGACCCACATCGCGGGCGCGCCCGCTTCGTACGAGAGCGCGGTCGCGGCGCTCGGGCCCTTCTCGCCCGGCGTCACCGTCGGTCTCCTCGCGCTCGCGGGCGCGGGCGCGGACACGCTCCGCGCCGAGAACGAGTCGCAGGGCTTCGCCCGCAACGGAGCCGTCGGCGTCCTCTTCGACGCGGACGGCGACGACGTCCGGGTCCTCGTCCCGCGGGAATTTTCGCCGGGGCACGGTCAGGCCGCGGCGCTCAAGGGCGGCGTCGCGCTCCTCTACGACGGCAGCGGTCGCGACCTCACGAGATCCGCCGCGCGGGGCGCGCCCGATCGCGTCCAGGCCTACGCGCGCGAAGGCATGGCCATCCTCGTCGACGCAAGCGGCGACGACACCTACGAAGCCGGCACGGAGGCGCAGGCGTTCGTCGCCGTGCCCGCCGCCTCGAACGTCGCGACGAGCGCGACGCTCGTCGATCGCGCGGGGCACGACGCGTACCTCCTTTCGCCCGGCGGGCGCGGCCAGGCGTCGCTCTCCGTCCTTCCCGGGGCTTCCGGTCTCGGTTTCGCCTTCTTCGTCGATGGCGCCGGGCTCGATCGCTACCGGGGCGACAATCCCGCGTGGACGAACGCGGTCGCCGCGTCGGCGCGTCCCTCGTCGGGTCGCGAGGGCTGGTTCTGGAAACAGGAGGCGTCGACCGCGCTCGGGAGGTTCGCGGCGTTCGGTCTCGACGCCGCCGCCACGGGGCAGGCCGCGGACGCGCTCGCCTCCGTCCTCTCGCCCGCCATCTCCGTCCGGCTCGACGTGGGCGGCGCGACCGAGGGTCCCCTCTCCGGCGAGAGCCTCCTCGAAGCGAGGATCGAGGGCGCGCTCGCGGCGATGGCGCCGCAGCTCGTGGACCGCGTCGAGTTCGCGATCGATGGCGTGCGCCTCGCGGACGGCGTCCGTTCGGGCTCGCGGTGGGTCGCGGCGTGGCCCACCGACGCGCGGGACGGGGATGGGCGCAGGCGTTTCGACGACGGCGCCCATGGGGTGACGGCTTCGGCCTATCCGCGCGCGCGGATCGCGGCCGGCCCCGCTTCCCTGCCGGCCGCGCCGGACCTCGAACCCTGGCGCGCCTTCCGATCCGTCGTGGTCGACAACGGACCGCGCGCGGTCGCGCCCGTCGTCCCGCGGGCCCTCTCGAGCGCGAACGGCCCCGTCGAGCTCGCGCTCCTCGTGGAGCGCGACGTCGAGGATCACGGGTGCCTGAGATGCGGGGACGAGCCGCTCGCGAGGCCCGGTCCGGACGAATGGATCGCGATGCCGCGCCCCGCCTTCGTCGACCCCCCCGCGGAAGCCTGCGCGTCGTCGGATTGCTCGACCGTCCCGAGCGGCGTCTCGGCCGCGGGAGCCGTCCATCTGACCTGGGCGCCGCCCGCGACGCGAGGCGAGACGGTCGTCGGCTACGACGTCTTGCGGCGCAACGCCACGGGCGCCTTCGAGATCGTGGGGCACGTCGACGCGCGCGCTCCCGCCCTGCGCTTCCGGGACGGCGCGCCCGGGGCCTCCCCGGCGACGCACCGCATCGACGTCGTCCGGATCACCGAGCACGGGCTCGAGACGACGCCGGGCGCCGCCGTCGCGACGGTCGTGAGCGCGACGCTTCCGGGACCCGCGACCGGCCTCGCCTCCGCCTCGGCCGCGACCCGGGTCCGTCTCGCCTGGAACGCGGGCGCGCTCGCGGAATCGTACGATCTCTACCGGACGCGGCTCGACACGCTCGCGCGCGAGAAGATCGCGAACGTCGAAGCCACGTCGCACGTCGACGCGCCGCCCACGGACGTCGACCTCGTCTACGAGGTGGTCGCGCTCGGCCAGGGGGGAACCGCCTCGCCCGTCGCGGCGCCGACCGTGCCCGCCCGCGCGAGCCCGGGACATCGGGTGAACGTCTCGCTCGTGGGCGCGGGCGCGACGATCCCGATCGCCGAGGAACAGCTTGCGCAGGGTTGGGCGCGCGTGACGTGGAACCTTTCCGGCGTGCCCCCCGGAACCTACGCGCTCTCGACGAACCTCACGGACCTGTCGGGTCGCAGCCATCGCGTTCTCGAGCCCCTCCTTGTCGATCCCGTGGCCCCGCGGACCACGATCGACCTCCCGCCGAGCCTTGGGGCCGCGGCCGTCAACGGGTCGACGCTCAACGTTCCCTTCACGGTCGAGGACGCGGGCTCGGGCGTGACCCGCACGGTCGTGTACGCGCGTCTCGCGCCAGCCGAGGCCCCGGGGCAGGGAGCGTGGTCTCGCCTGGCGCTCGTCGAGTGGGCGGCGAACGGAAGCGCGCCCCTGCGCGCGACGGGCAACGTGACCCTCGCGGGCGCGCGGGACGGTTTCGCGCTGAGCGTGTTCGCGGTGAGCGAAGACGCCGCCGGAAACGTGGAAGGCCTCCCTCCGGGGGTCCGCCCGTGGCCCGCGACGGAGAACGAGCTCCGCGACGGCGTGTCCGCGGCCCTCGTCGCCGGTCGTTGGACGACGCGACCCATCGACCTGCGTGCGCCCTCGATCGTCGCATCGCCCGCGCGTCACGACGTCCGACCGGGAACGCCCGTCCCGTTCCAGGTCCTCGCCTTCGATGACGGGCTCGGGCTCGCGAGCGTCACCCTCGCGGTGGGAGGCGACGAGATCGCGATGTCGCCGCGCGGATCGGGCCGCCACGAAGCGATATGGACGGCCGACGCCGAGGGCGTTCACGTGGCCGTCGCGCGGGCGGTCGACGCCGCCGGCAACGTGCGCGAGGCGACCGCGGGAATCGTTGCGGTGGACGGCTCGCCGCCCGTGATCGAGGAGGCCTGGATCGAGTTCGGGTCGGGTCGCGTCAAGGGTCACGCTGGCGAGCGCGCCCGTCTCCTCGCGCGCGTCGCGGACGACGTCGCAGAACCCGCGGCCATCGCCGTGACCGCCGACGTGTCCTCGGTGTCCAGGGCCCGAGCGGCGGTCCTCGTTTGGGACCCGGTCGAGCGCGTCCATCGATCGGAATACTTCACGGTGGATCGCCTCGCAGAAAACGCGTCCGCGCGCGTCGCGGTCACGGCCGTCGACCGGATGGGTCACGCGGCGAGCGCGGTCGTCGCCGTCTCGGTCGATGGGACCCGCGTCGCCGCGACGACGCCCACGGTCGTCGAGCGCGGCCCCACCTGGCTCGTCGTGGAGTGGATCACCGACGTTCCCGCGCGCGGCGCCGTCGAATACGGCGAGACGATCCGCCTCGGAGATCGGACGCCGATCGGCGTCGAGAGCCGCACGCATCGTGTCCGCGTGACCGGTCTCGAGCCCGAGCGCAGCCTTCACCTCAGGACCCTCTCGATCGGGCCCGGGGGCATCGAGACGCTTTCGGACATCCTCGAGACCGCGACGGGCTCCGGGCTCGACGTTTCGCTCGTCGTCGGCCAGGCGGTCTCGCGAGGGCCCTTCGCCGTCCTCGCGAACGTTTCGCGCCACGACGGATCCGACGCCCGGGCCGTGATCGACGTCGTGGCTCGATCGCCGCGCGGCGTCGAGCGCGTTCTCGCCCGCGGCGCGCCGAACGGCGCGCCCGTCGCCGTCGATCTCGGCGACGCGTGGGACGGCGTGCACGCCGTCTTCGCGCGCGCGAGCGACGGGCGGTATCGCGGCGAGAGCGCGGCCGTCGCCGTGGTGCTCGACCGGGAAGCGCCCGTCGTGCGCGCGTCGCGCGCGCTCGTTCTCGCTCCCGGCGCATGGGCCTTGGTCGAAGTCGAGGAGCGCGGAAGCGGCTTCGACCTCGAGGCGATCGACTGGACGTTCGACGGCGCGCGATGCGCGCCCCTTCGTCTGGGCGACCTGCTCCGCTGTCGCGTTCCCCCCCTCGCGGGCGAGGAGGCCCGCATGGAGCTCCGCGTTCCCGACCGCGCCGGCAACGTGGCGACCCTCGATCGCCGCGCTCCGGTCGAGCGCGCGGGCCTCGCGGTCGTTGCGTCCTCGCTTGCGAACGGAGCGGGCGGCGCGGCCCTCGCCCCCGGCGGGCTTGCGCGGCTCGAGGTGGCGCTCGCGCGGGACGTCTCCGACGGCGTCGTCGCGGATCTTTCCGCGCTCGGCGGCTCCGACCGGACCGCGCTTGCCCGGACGGGGCCGGGACGTTACCTCCTCGAGCATCCCGTACCGGCGTCGCTTCCCGACGCCGAGGTCGCGATCCCGTACCGCGTCGTCGACGGGGAGGACGTCGTCGAGGGCATCGCGCGCGCCCGCGTGGACGGAACGCCGCCCCGCATCGTGCTGGCCGAGGTCCACGAGGCGCGCGCCTCCGCGATCGGCATCCTGCTCGTGACGGACGAGCCGACGCACGCGCTTCTGCGCGCGAGCGGCCGCGAAGCGCGCTCGTCTTCGCCGGCCACGCACCACTGGCTCGACCTCGAAGGTCTCGGGGCGGGACGCGAGCATGTCGTCGCCCTGGAGGTCGCGGACGAAGCCGGTCACGCCGCGAGCGCCACGCTGCGCGCCCGCACGACGCCGGACACCGCGCCCCCGTCGTCCGTCGAGCGTCTCATCGCGACCTACCTGGGCGCCGGGCGGGTCGGGCTGCGCTGGGACGCCGCGACGGACGACGTCGGCGTCGTGGCCTACCGCCTCACCACGTCCTCCGGCCCCGTCCTCGTGAACGGGACCTCGACCGTCGCGACGCTTTCGCCGGGACGTCACGTCGTGCGCGTCGAGGCCGTCGACGCCGCGGGTCTCGCGGGCGCGCCCGCGCTCGTGCCGGTGGAGGTGCCGCGCGAACCGCGGCTTGCGGGCGGACGCGTCGAGCCCCGCCTCGCGGGACCGGGTATCTACGCGTTCAGGATCGACGCGAGCGACGCTGCGGACGCCGACATCGTCGTCCTGGTGGACGGCGCGCCCCACCGGATGGAGCGCGAGGACCCCTCGTGCTCCAGCCCCTGTTCGTACGTCGCGCGGGTTTCCGTCGGACCGGAGACGATCGCTTCGGGTTCCCACCGTTTCTCGTTCCTCGCAACGGGTCCCGACTGGACCGTCGGGTACCCTGCGGACGGCCGCGCGCTTGCGGGACCCGTGGTCGTGCTCGGCCTGTCGAGTCCTTCGACGTCGACCCAGAGCTTCGCCGCCCGCCCCACGCCGCTCGGGACGGAAGCGTTGGTCGCCCTGGCGATCGGATGGATTCTCGCGCGACCGCGACGTCGCGATCGATGAGGGCGAAAAGCGCGGCGGGAAACGGACGCCGAACGCGCCCGATCGGCCGCCCGAAGCGATCGTGCGCCCGGGGCCCCCGGGTGGCTCGCATCGGGATTCAGCCCGCGGCAAGGCTCGGCGCGGGCCCTGCGGTCGAGGTCTGGAATAGACTAAAAAAGCCCCCGGAACCGAGCGCGGCGTCGGGGGCGTGGGAACCCCGGCCTTGCGGCCGGGCTATTCGATCGTGTAGGCGCGGCCCACCGCGGTCACGTCGACGCTCGTCCGGGCCGCGCCGGGGAAGGCGGGGTGGGCGGTGTGTCCGATGAACGTGGACGCCTTGAGGTCGGTCAGGACCGTCCCTTCGGGCATCGCGAAATTGCCCGCCGTCGGGCGCGGGGAAACGAGGCGGACCACGTCGTTCGCGGCGTCGAGCTCGATCCGGCTGCCCGTCATGGTCGACGACGCGTACGTGCCGATGCCGTAGGCCGACATCCCGAAGGCGACGCCCGCGGGCGTCCAGGTGTTGGCGTAGGCGACGGTTCCCTCGATGTTGAACGGGAGGTCGCGGATCTTGCCGTCGATGCGCCAGTGGTACCGATATTCGGCCCCCGTGGCGTCGAGAAGCGGTTGCCGGAGCGTGAGGTCCGTGACCTGGATGTGGAAGGTGACGCTGCTCGCTTCGTTCGTCACCCAGACCTTGCGGATGTCGAGATCCAACGACGGCGTGTCGGCCGGGTCGGTGATTTCGGGGTTTTGCGGGGTTCCCGCGAGGACCGCGGGCGCGCTCACCGTGAGCGCGAGGGCAATAGCAAGAATGGCTCGGATGTTCATGACTCAGCCTCCGGGTAGTGAACCCGGATTCTCGGAGGATTTGCGCGCAATTATAGTTTTCGCGCAGAGGTCGGGCGAAGCGCGTTTTCGCGCGAGCGCTTCGCGACGCTCGCCAACGTAGATGGGAGCAAAAAACAGGCTGGAAGGCGTTCTCCTCCCAGCCTGGGAATCGCGGTACGGACCTACTGGAGATAGACGAGGCCCTGGATGGCCGTCGACGCGTCGTAGACGCCCTTCTCCACGTCGATCGTGCCCACGAAGATGGCGTAGGTGGTCTTCACCGCGGCGCCGGGGTCGTTGTAGATGTCGCAGGTGCCGTTCGTGGTGAGCGAGAGGCTGCCCGCGAGCGAGGTGAGGCCCGTCGTGCAGACGTCCACGATGTCGCTGCCGTCGGAGCGGCAGAATCCGTCGCCGTCGAAGTCGACGCAGGCGATCCAGACGGGCGGGGTGGGCGCGCGGAACTCCTGGGCGCGGAGCGTCACAATGTCGCCCGTGTCGTCGCCCGAGGCGGTCTCCCACGGGAAGCACGCGCCTCCGACGCCCGTGGGCGTGTCCTCGGAGAAGGTCACCTGGGGCGGAAGGAGCGGAATCGTGCGGACGAGCACCTGCGCCACGCAGTCGGGTCGGCCGAAGTCCGCCTTCACGTCGAATTTGATCTTCGCGCCGTACTGCTTGTCGTGGAAATGGGCCGCCGCGAGGCCGGGGCCGGCGTAGGCGTGCTGGTCGCTCTGCGGGTGCGCCTCGGACGCGAGGGTCGCGGGCGCGAAGCCGATGAAGATCGCGAGAGCGAGCAGGGTCGTCACGAGCGTTCTCGAGTTGTGGATCACGGTTTTGCCTCCCTGAGGGGTGGAAGGGCATGGTCGTGCCAGGATATGTCGGCATTGGAGGGCATGTGTGAAAAGCGCCGCATCCGCCCCGCAAGGAGCGTCGCGGCCACGACCGCGGCGAGCCCCACGGCGGGAACCGGGCGGGCCGTCCCGCCCGCGGCCACCTCGATGGGAACATCGTGGAACCGCCCGTCGGCGTCGACGCGCAGCCGACCTTCGCCGGGCGCGGCGAGGATCGCGCGCGCCTCGCCACCGGCGGCGATGCGCTGGAGGACGAGGCGATCGACGAGGGTTCCATCCCGCACGAACTCGATCGCGACCGCGTGGGCGTCGGCCGACCCCGAGTTCCGGACGACGACGACGATGGTGGCCCCGTCGGGCTCCGCCTCGACCACCTCGAGCGAGACGGTGCGGACGTCGACCGCGAGCGCGCCCGACCCGGTCCGCGCCGAGAGCGGAAGGGACGCAGGCCCTTCGACGCCCGCGGGGGCCGCGACCAGGATCCGGCCGCGCGCGACGCCGCCGACCGGAAGGATGGACGCCGGCGCGTCCCACGTCACGTTCCAACCGGGCCTCTCCTCGAAGGCGGGAGGGAGCGCGAGCGGAACGTTGCCGGTGTTGTGCACGTCCACCTCGAGCGCGCTCACGCGTCCCGCGAGGACGATCGGCTGACCCAGCGCCTCGAACGCGAGCGCCGGGCGCCGCGGCACGGAAAGATTGACGCTCGCCGCGATGGCGGCCCCCCCGTCGACGGCGAGGTGGACGCCGATCGCGTGGACGCCCGGGTCGGTCGTGGCGGCGAGGGCGACGTCGAGCCCGATGCGCGCGCTCCCGTCGCGGGGCACCGTCGCGGCGCTCTGCACGAGCGCGGTCGCGCCCGCGGGCAGCCGGCGCGGCACGATCCGCAACGATTCGTTCCCGTTGCCGCGGTTTTCAACCTCGAAGACGATCGACGCGCGATTGTCGGCGTCGACGGCGACGAGGGTCGGCGCGTCGACGATCTCGAGGTCCCGTCGAACGCCCGCGAGCGCGAGAAGGTCGATCGCCTCGCTCGACACGGGGTCGCCGACGAAGGTCGGGATCGTCCGCGCCGTGAACCGGAGCTCCGCGCGGTCGGTCCGCGCCGCGGTCTCGGGAACGGCGACCGTCACGTTGAACGTCACCGACTTCTGCGGGGGGATGCCCGACAGCTCGTCGATTTCGTAGGCGCCGAACCGGATCACGGGAGCCCGCCATCCGGGAGGGCGCGCCGCCGTCACGTTGAACGAGGCGCCGATGGCGTCGCCTCCCCGGTTCGTCAAGGTCACGCGGAAATCGGCCGACGCCCCCGGCGGAATCTCGAGCGTCTGGGACGCGACCTCGAGCGCGATGCGGACATCCGGCCGGATCCGCACGATGCCGGCGATCTTCGCCGTCGCGCTTGCGTCCGATCTCGAGACCGCGACGATCTCGAGGACGCTCTGGGTGGCGTTCTCCGCGGGAGCCCGAATGACGAGCGGGATCTCGCGGACCTCTCCCGCTTCGAGATCGAGGGACAACGACGACGTCCCGGATCCGAGGAGGCTCGTCCAGTCGCTCGAGATCGCCCTTGCGACGACCGTGATCGTGTCGCGCACCGTCGCGAGATTGCGGATCGCGACGGTGGCCCGCCGCTCGTCGCCCGCGTCGAACGTGAAGACGCGGCTGCGCGGCCCGTGCTCCCGATCGAACCACAGGTCGACGCCGAAGGTCGCGCGGACGAGCGTCACGAGGGGAACGCGATCCTCGACGAGGCTGTTCGACGCCGAGGTCGCGGCGACCGACAACGCGAGTCGCGCCCCTTCGCGCGCGTCCTCAGGCGGGGTCACGGTCACGACGATCTCCCGCGACTCGCCTCCCGCGAGGGTGACGACGCTCCTCGAAAGCGCGACGCGCCATCCCTCGGGGGCGGGCGGCGTCGCGAGGCGGACGGTATCCTGCACCGGCGCGCCGCGATGGTCGCGGGCGAGATTCGTGACGACGAGCCGGAAGGTTGCGGGTATCCCGGGCCCCGCGAGGCCGACGAGCGGCTCGGCCGCCTCCGCCGCCGGGGCGAGGTTCACGAGATGACCCCGGTACTGCGCCGGGCCGACGATGGCGGTCCGCCCGAGCGAATCGTCGATGCCCGCGAAGTAGTAACCCTGCTCGACCGGCACCACGGCGACGGGCTTCGTGGCCCGGAGGATGGCGGGACGGTCGTGGCTGGCTTCGATGCCGTGGCGGTCGCCCGCGCCGAGGCCGACCTTCGCCGGCGCGGTCCCGGCCCGCTCGATCGTCACGGTCGTCGCGGGATGGAAGGCGAGCACATCCACGGGCCAGCTCGTCTCGAAGGTCATGCCCCCGTCGCCGCCGAGCGGCGTGCGCAACCGTTCCTGCGCGCCGAGCGGACGCGACGGACCGCCGAAGGCGGCGAGCGTTCCGGATGCCACGGCGTCGGCCGTCCGCGAGCCCGTCGCGTGGACGAGCACGGGGCAGCGGGTCGCGCGCACGACAGCGCGGGCCGGTTCGCCGGGCGCGGCCTCCTCGCTGCGGGTCGAGGGCTGGCCCGTCCCATCGGTGGGCAGGACGAGGTTGCCCGACAGGAAATCGCGTCCCCTGAACCACGTGGGCGCGTCCCGCGCCGTCACGAGAACCTCGCCGAAGCCGACGGTCATGCCGTCTGCGTGGCATCGGGGATCGCGCGCGAGCGAGGCCGGCGCCGTCCCGGGCCCCGCGAAGCCCACGAGGCGGCTCCCGACCGGCGCGCCGTCGACGGACGGAAGCTGCGTCTTGCCTTCGTCGGCGGGCCACGCGAAGACGAGGACCGGCGCATCCGCCTCGAGGTTTGCGATGGCCGCCGAGCCGCCCGCCGGGACGACCTGGACCCGTCCGCCGTGCACGGCGTAGCGCGAGCTTCCTTCGACCACGTTCGCCGTTTCCCGCGGCGCGAGCACGAGGTGTCCCGTCGAGCCGGGCTCGAACGCGAACGTCCGGCCGAGGAGGCCGCCCTCGGCGCTCGGGACGGGGCCCATCACGCCCTTGACCGGATCCGCGCCGTAGGCGATGATGGGTTTGTCCGCGTCGATGCGCACGAGGGCCGCTTCGTTTCCGACGTTCACGCTTCGGACCGATCCGGCCTCGACGTCGAAGGTCCCGAGCCCGACGGGGCGCGCTCCGACGTAGGCCGAGACGGTCGCGCGCGTCCCGTCCTCGAGGCCGAGGAGCCGGACGGTCGATGCGGCCCCGAAGAGCGTCGTGCCGCGGCTGATCCAATGCCGCGCCGCAAGCGGCGCCGCGGCGCGCTCGTCGTGCTCGGCGGGCGTCTTGGCGCCGTTCGCGCGCGTATCGAAGTAGACCATGAAGACCCGCGAAGCGCCCGCGGGCGTCGCGCCCGGAAGGACCCATTCGACGTGGATCTCGGGCGAGAGTCGGGGGTCGTGGTGCCCCGATCGCCCCCGGAATCCGGCGGTCGCTCTCGAAGGGACCTCGCGGTCGCCTTCGACCACGCGCACCGACGAAGCCTCGAGGTCGAACGCCTGGAGCCGCGTCCGACCGCCCGACGACGCCGAGGGCCACCCCGCGGTCACGAGGGCCGCGGCGACGTCGAGATCGATCCCGACGGTCGCGTCGTGGACGGCGCGCGTGTGCGGGTTGGTGATCGTGACGGGAATCCGCAGATGCCAGCCCTCGTGGTGCCCCGTCGGGCCCCACCATGGCGACGGCGCCGCCGCGCCCGCCGGCGAGGCCAGGGCGGGAAGGAGGATGGCGAGCGCCCAGAAGACCGTCAGCGACCGCGTGGCGATCGCCTCCCCCGGAACGCGACAAGGGCGGCGACGGCGGCGAAGAGCGCCTCGGGTCCCGGCACGCTCCGCCGCGCGTTCTCGAGATTCCCCTCGATCGTCGCCTGCACGAGCACGGTCGCGGCGACGGCCGGCGCGTCGAGGGCGTGGGGGCCGCGGGGGTCCAGCACGACCGCGAGATTGCGCGCGCCGTCGCGCGGCGTCCACCGCAGGATGGCATCCTTCGCCCGACCGGGAGCGATCGGATCAAGCGCGATCGTCGCCTGCAGGACGCCGTCGACGTAGAGATCGACGGCGACGACGGACGAGGCGCGATCGCCCATGTTCGTGACGCGCACCGGTATCTCGACGTCGCGCCCCGCGTCGGCGGCGCGCGGCAGGGTCGCCTCGAGCGCGAGTCGCGCGCGTCTGAGATCGAGCGGGATCGTGGCGCTTTCGGCCTTGAGCTCGGCGAGGCTCGAGGGCCGCCCGGGATCGATCAGGGCGACGCGAAGCTCGTGGAGGCCCGGCGCCGCCCCCTCGTCGACCTCGAGGGAGGCGTTGAGCAGGAGGGTCGCGCCGGGGTCGAGTCGGATCTCATTGCGATCGAAGGTCGCGCGGACGCCCTCGGGCGCGCCGAAAAGCGCGGGGCGGCGCACGCTCGCCACGTTCCCGTCGTAGACGATCTCCCACGCGAAAAATCCGCGTTCCCCGTTGCCGGAAACGGACGGGGCCCGGAATTCGACCGCGCCCCAGGCCTGGACGTCGAGCAGGGTTTCCGACCGGGACTCGGCCGTTCCCGCGCTCGCGCGGACGATCGCGGGGACGTGGCCCGCCGGCGTGGCGCGCGGGAGCCCGACGACGACGGTCTCGGTTCGCGTCGCGCCGGGATCGAGCGGTTCGAGCGCCCGCGCGGCGAGCCTCGCGCCGTCGGCGTCGAGGACCTCGAGAAGGGGGCTCGTCCGCGTGTTGCCCGGATTCACGACGACCACGTCGACCCGGACGGTCGCGGGGGGCCCGCGCGCGTACATCGGGACGACGTCGACGCGTGTGACCTCGCGGATCGTGATCGGGAGCGTCCGCTCGAAGACGAGGCCCCCCGCGCCTTCCGCGCGCAGCACCGCGGGACGGGGACCCGCGGCGTGGGGCGGGACGGCGAGACGGACGACGACCTCCCGCGATTCGCCGGGCGCGAGCGCGACACGGTCAGGCTCGACCGAACCGCGCCCGCCGCTCACCGAGAGATCGAGCGTCCACGGATGGGCGCCGACGTTGGACAGGGGAACGACGATGGTGGCCTCGACCCCGGGCTCGACGACCTTCGGCGACGCGAGGCGCGCGATCGCGATCTCGGGCGGGAAGATCGGGAGGGCGAGCGTGGCCTCGTTGTTCGACGAGAACAGCTCGACGTCGGCCGTCGACGCCTGGAGCCGGTAGGTCGTCGAGGCGGCGGGCGCGAACTGGGTGACGTGGACGAATCGGGTCTCGCCCGGCGCGAGCGCATCGAACCGCTCCTCCTTGAGGACGGAAGCCCCGTTCAGCATGCGGACGACGACGTCGCGCGCAGGCGCGATGCCGGCGTTCGTGACGCTGCCCAGGATCCGCACGAGCTCGCCGGGCACCGCTTCAGCGACCGGAGTTCCGTCGGGCTTCGCGGCCAAGAGGCCCGTCGGGTCGGCGACGAGATCCGGCCGGACGAGCCGCGTGACCGCGAGGCGGTGGGCGAGGTTGTCGTTGGCCCGGTCGTAGTCGGCGTGGAGGCGATCGGGGTCGACCGCGATCCGCAGGGAATGGTTGCCGCGCGCCCCGTACTCGGGTCGCCACGAACCGGCGACGAGCGCGGCTTCCTCCGAGCCTCCGAAGGGGGCGAGGGCGGGGACCTCGTCCTCGTGCGACCAGACGGGCGCGCCCGTCCGCTCGTCGACGATCGAAAGCTCAACGCGCGTCGCGCGGCTCGGCACCGCCCCCTGGTTGATCACGACGAGGGAGACCTCGTGGGGAACCGCCTCCTCCACCTCGAACCGCGCCGGGCCGACGGGTCGGCCGTCGATGGCCACGGCGACGCTGAGGTCGGGTCGCGCCGCGGGCTCGAATCGCAACGGCAGCACGATGGACCTGCCTGTGCCCGGGGCGAGCGCGTCGACCGCCTGGACGGTCGCGACAAGGGATTGCGAGAAGAGCCCGCGTGCGGCCGGCGTCTCGACCCGCACGTTGACGCGCCCCGACTCGCCGGGGCCGAGGAGCAGGACGTCGGGTTCGGCCGAGAACCAAGCGCGCTGATCGGGGAGGAGCGTCGAGAGGCGCGGTTCGATCCCGACGCGGATCGCCTTCGGGACGCTCCCCGGATTCGCGACACGGACCGGGAATTGCTTCACCGCGCTGTCGCCGACCTCGAAGGATGCGGGCGCGCGGGCGATCGACGGCCGTCCCATCGTCACGCCGACGTCGTCGAGCCTCCAGCCTTGCCCGTCGGCGTTCGCGATCGCGAAGACGAGGGTCGTGTTCCGCCCCAGGCAGGAGGGCGGAAGCGGCACCTCGACGAACTCCCACGCGGGGGCCCGCCCCGCCGCGCGCGCGCCCGCGGGCCACGGAATGGCCGTCGCGTCGCAACGCAGCAAGAGCGATCCCGCGGGACCGAAGGCCGGCTTGTGCCAGAACGTGAGGGTGGTGTCCGGAAGCGCGTGTCGCAGGTCGAGGCGAGGGCTCGCGAGGGTCCCGGAACCCGTCGCCGCTTGGCCGCGCGCGTGCTCCTCGTTCGTCGCGCCGAAGAGGACGCTCCACGCCCCGCCCGCGCGGTCGTCGTCCACGCGCCGGAAGCCGGAGCCCGACCACGGCTCGAGGCTCGACTCGAACGAGGTGACGAGCGCGACGTCGCTCGTCGCGACGCGGTAGACGCGGTCGAGGGGCGCGCCGAGGGGCGTCTGTCCTTCGAGGGGCTGCAGCCGCAGCGTGTGGTTGCCCGACCGCGTGAGATTCACCCTCGGGATCTCGAACGTCCGCCGGTCGCCGGGCGGGATCTCGCCGACGGGGATCTGGACGGACGCGATCGCGTGGCCGTCGGGGTCGCGCCACGTCGCCGCGAGGACGAGGTCGAGCGTGCGCGTTCCGACGTTGTGCGCGCGGCCGGACGCCCGCACCTCGCCCGGGGCCGCGAGGACCGAGGGGGCGAACGCGAGGTCCTCGATCGCGGCCGCCCGCGACTCGACGATCGGCAGATGAACGGCGCGCTTCGCGCGGCCCGGGACCTCGTCGTCGGCCGCCGCATAGGCGGCGCTCCCCTGCGCGAATCCGGCCTCGAGAAGCTCGAAGCCGATCGTGTGGAAGTTCGCCCCCGCCGCCGGCTTGACGAGGAACCCGAATCGCGCCTCGGAGCCGGGCTCGCCGGCGGGCGCGAGATGGAACGGGCCCGCGGCCGCGAGATAGCCCGGGGCCGCGACGACGCCGCCTTCGCGCACCGTCGCGAGCGCGATCGGTTTCGCGGTCCGATCGGCGAGGCCCACGCCGAGGAACGGTCTCGCCTCGGCCCCGTAGTTGCGCAGGTGGCCGGACACGACGAAGGGCTCCGAGGAGACGGGAACCCGGATGGGGTCGAGGTGGACGCCGACGCTGCGGCCGTAGAGGCGGGCCGAGACCTCGAACTGGTCGATCGACCACGACCCGGGAAGGACGCTCGCGTCGGTGCCGAGCCGGAAGCGCAGCGTCGCGTCGGGGGCGCTCAACACGCGACCCGCGATCTCGGCCCGCGCGATGGACCACGAGCCGCTCGCCGTCGTCGGCGTCGACCATGCGTGGAAGGCGATGCGGACCTGCTTGCCCATGAACGCGGAGAGATCGAAGACGCTGCGCTCGAAACCCGACCCGGCCGTTTGGCCCGAGAAGGCATACGACGTCGGGACGCTCAAGAGGCGGTTGTACGTCGTCGACAGCCCCGCGACCTTGAATTTCTGCAAGAATTCGCGGGTAAATCGAGGGAACGGGTCGCCGGCGTCCGAGATCGGGTGCGAATACGGCGCCCCGTTCCCGGCGTCGACGGCTCGACTTCGCGGTTCCTGGGAGGGTCCGGCGGGCTTCCCGAACACTTGACGATAGGGATCCCATCGGCCGCTCGTCGTGTTGAACGCCGACACCTCCACGACGCCGGCCTGATAGTGGCGGTCGAAGCGCCAATCCGTCCCGGACGTGATCGCGGTCGACGTGTCGTCCTTCACATGCATCGACCGGCGATGCACGAGCTCGAGCGTGGCGCTCGTCCCGCCGACGCCGGCGAGGTCGATCGCGGGCGAGACGAGGCGCGCGTCCGCATTGGGCGCGAAGTTGAAGCGCCATATGGATTGGGGCATTCCTTCGGGACCCGCGCCGGCCACGAGCGCCCAGGGGGCGGGTCGCGACGGGATCGCCTCGACGCGGGTCCACCCGTTCGCCGTCCACCCCGAGACCTCCTCGTCGGCGGGCGAGAACACGCTCGAGACGACCCAGCGGCCGTTTTCGACGCGGGATGCGGCCAGGGTCACGTTCTCGATGGCCCAGCCGAGGTTCGCGACGCTCACCGACTTCGATCGGAAGGTCCAGCGCGCGGTGAAATCACGGTTCTTGTCCACCGCCTCCACGGGGATCGAGACGAGGCTCCACCCGTTCCCGATGTCCGCGGCTTCGAGGTCGGCGTGCGTGCTCAACGGGCGAAGGATGCCTTGCGCGTCGCGCTGGAGCAACGCGAACTCGTACGAACCGCCGATGCCTCTCCAATCCGATCCTTGCGTCCCCGAACGCGCGTCGCGCCAGGACAACGTGACGACCTCGTCCGGGCCGGCCGTCGAGACGTTGAAATTCCGTTCCAGGCTACGGACGCTTTCCACGGAGCCCGTCGTCGCGAAGCCGCTCCACCAGAAGGTCCCTTCGACGGCCCGCAGATCCTCGGTCAGATTGTGCAGTTCCCATCGCGCGGAGGGATCGGACGGGGACGTCGTGAGCGCGGGCCACGCATAGGCGCCGCGTCCGATGCGCTCGATCGGCCCCGGGGGGCCCGCGGGCGGCGCGACCCGGAGGAATTCCACGTTCTCGGAAAGGCCCGGCACGTTCGCGAGGTCGAACGAAAGCGGAATCCAACCGTCCAGGTTCCGCGGATCGTCGAAGCTCGATCCTGTGAGGGCCCGCGCCTCGTCCGAAGGGTCGATGCCGGCCGCAAGCGGGTTCGAGCCCACGAGATGCGAGGCGTAGCCGACGCTCGAATCGTCGGCCGACGTCGGGGGAACGGGGAACCAGGTCGATCCGTCCGTCGAGATCTCGAGGAGCCCCCCGTCGTAGCCGCGTTCGAGGTCGTGGCGCGTGAAGAGGTTCACGACGGCGTCCTGCGCGCGCGAGAGCGGCAGCATTGGCGTCTCGACCCACGCGTCGGTCATCGGCCGCAGGAGCCCGCTCGAGCGGTTCGAGGCTTCGAGCCCGGAAGCGCTGCGGAATCCCTCGCCCCGGTCCCAGACGTCGGGCGCGGGGGTGCGCCATGCGAAGCCCCGGTCGAAATCCTCGAACGCGAGCGCGGCCCTCGCCACGAGCTTCGCGGTCTGCTCGTTGTCGTCGGGCCGCTCGTCGCGAAGCCCGGGCGCAAGCGTCACCTCGACGCGCAGGCGGTAGAGACCCGAGGCGCCGGGCGTGAGGTACTCGTCCGCGGCGGTGAGCGGGGGATCCGTCGCGAGCCGGCGGAGGGGAACGCCCGCGGGGTCCGGGTCGAGCGCGCCCCGCACGATCCACGTCCGGTCGGAGACGACGATCGAACCGCCCTGGACGGCGCGCTCCAGCGTGCGTCGAACGATGAGGTCGTCGAGCGGCACGTTGCCGCGGTTCACCAGGGTGATCGGGAGATGGCGCGCGAGATCCTCGCGACCCTCGGACGGGAAGACCCGCGCCTCGACCGCCGCGTCGACGCGCCGACGCGCCACGAGCTCGCCCGCGGATCCGATCGACCGTTCGTCGTTGAAGAAGTTCTCGTCGCTTGCGCCGGTGCCCGCGACGAACACGCGCGCGCGGATCTCGTAGGCGATCGTCTCGTCGAGGTCGGGGACGTCCCACTCGAGGAGGATCGAGCGCGTCTCGTTCGGCAGCAGCCGCCCGACGGGGAACGTCCGCTCCGTGCCGTTTCCGTTGAGGCGCGAAACGTTCAGCGCGACGGCGAAGTCCTCGGGGTAGAGGCCGACGTTTCGTACGGTCGCGTTGATGGGCGCGCGCGTTCCGGGACCGACCCCGAGCGTCCGCCAGTCGTAGGGGATCGCGAGCGCGAGGCCTTCGAGGCTGCCGTCGGACGCGAAGGCGCGGACCGGGTTCAGCCGGACGTTGTCGATCGTCCAGACCGATTTCGACGAACCGCCGGCGCCCTGGGAGCTCGATGCGTGGAAGGCGATGCGGATCACGGCGTCGGACAGGTTCTTGCCGCCGAGCCGCGAGGGATCGAGGAAGAACGTCGAGGTCTCCCGCTTGGGCGTGGGAGGGTACTCCCGCCAACGGAGCTGGCCGGACGCGTCGACGTTCTTGTAGTAACCGCCCCCGTCGCAGCCCGCGAAGACGTCCATGTCGCAGGCCCCTGGATGGTAGAAGCCGAAATAGGGCGTCCACGAGGTGACCGCGCCCTTCGTGCGGGTCTGGCCGGCGTCGTTCTTCTCGAGGGGGTGCGGGTAGCCTCCGACGGGCTCGAGCCGATGGAAGGGAGACCACGTGCCGTCCGGCAGGAGCCATTGGACCTCCACGAAGCCGACCTTGCCGATCCTGAAGCTGTTCACGAGGCCGGGGGTGTCGAGCGGGGCGCTCGTGAAAGCGTACGCGTGGTCGAACGTCAGGACGGGCGAGGTCGCGGCCTCGAGGCGGATGGGCTGCGAGAGCAGGCGCGACGGATCGTTCGACGCCGTCGTGTCCATGACGGCGATCGCGTCGGAGCGGCCGAGACGGGCGGGCACGGGGCCGGCGAGGCGGCTCCAATCGGGGGCGGAAAGCGCCGCGCGCGCGTCCGCCGCGCTCACCCGGCGCCAGCAGTGCTGCTTCACGAGGATCTCGAGAAAGGTTTCGCGCTCCCAGGCGCAGGCGCTCGGAAAGACGGGGCCGACGTCGGTCGGAGGCGCCCCGCGGATGTACGTCTCGTTGCCGGTGATCCGGACGATGTCGAGCCGATCCGCGGGATCGCCGCCGACGGGGACGCCCGAGAGACGAAGGTCGTCGAGGAAAAGGCCCGTCGCGTTTCCCGCCGTCGCGCCATGCGCCGCGCGGACGGCCACTTCGAGCCCGCGCGCCGACCAGGTGTCGAGATACCCCTCCGTCTCGAGCGGATCGACGTAGACCGCGAGGTCCTGCCACGCGAGGCGCTGCTCCTTGATCTCGGGGGATCCCGCCACGTCCACCTCGTGGCGCCAGACGACGGAACGCGCGGCGTCCGTCGAGGCCCCGAAGCCGACGGGGTTGGGGCGGCTGATCTCGACGACCATCGAGACCATCTCGAGGGGGAAGTACCGCGCCGTGAGCTTCAGGTCCTTGAAGCGGACGCCGTCGCCCTCTGCCGTCGCGTCCGGCGTGGCCCGCGCGATCAGCGTGTTGGGGACGGCCGCCCCCGAATGGCGGCTCACCCACATCCAGTCATCCAGGACCGGCACGGCCGTGGCCCGCTCCGCCGTCCACCGCCACGGTCGCGCGGCGTCGCCCGGGTCGAAGAACGCCGGCGGGGGCGAGGCGTGCACATAATAGCGCGCGGTCGCGTTCGCGACGAGAACGCCTGCGTCGACGAGGCGCGCGACGATCGCGTGCTCCCCGCGCGCGACCGGGCGCGCCGCCAGCACGAACGACCGCGCGGCGCCCGGCGCGAGGTCCACGTCGAGGGCGCCCAGCTCGGCCGTGCCGCCGGAGCCCGCAGGCGTCCCGACGCCGGACGGAAGGTGCTCCCGGACGTCGAGGATCGCCCGCAGGTCGCTGTTGCCCGTGTTCGTCACCCGGACCGTCGCGTGGACCGTCCCGCCGTCGTCCACCATGGACGAGGAGGGCGTCACGCGCACGTCGGCGCGCTGCACGCGCGACACGAGGAACGTGCGGCTGTCCGCGTTGTCGGGCGTCGGATCGCCAGGCGCGGGACCGCCGTCGAGGCCGGGATACCACGCTTCCGCCGTGACCGTCACGCGGGCGCCGGGCGTGTCCGGAGCGAGAAACGTGACCGCGGGGCGCCAGACCTCGCCCGGCCGGAGGAAGGCGCGGGCCGTCGCGACCGTGGGCTTCCCGAGTCCGTCCACGGTGAGCCGCGCGACCGCTTCGCGCGCCGATGCCGCGGCGTGAAGGATCTCGGCGCGGACGGTCGCGTTCTCGCCGGGCGGGATCCGCACGAGCGGATCCTTCTCGTCGAGGCGGAACGACGGGCCCGTGACGTCCACGACCTTGAGGTTGAGACCCCACGCCGGCGTCACGACCTCGAGGTCGTCGAGGCGCCATCCGTACGGCGCGGCCCCCTCGAATTGGGACGGCCAGTCGGGGGGCGGCGTCGCGTCGGCCTTCGGCGAGGCGACGAGGCGGAAGCCGAGCCAGAGGGTGCGCCCCGAGAACGGCGTGAGGTCGAAGCCGACCTGGTGCCAGTCGCGGTGGCCCGTGAAGCCGCGCCCGCCGAGCGCGGAGACGCCGTCCGCGTAGGCGCCGAAGCCGGCCATCGGCTCGAGGAGGATCCGGCGCGCGCCCGGCGCCTCGGGGTCCCGCAGGAACAGGTAGACCTGCCCGCCGTCGACGAGGTTCATCAAGGTGTACGCCTGGCGGAAGAGGAGCAGCACCTGGCGGCTCACGTGGTTCGCCGCGTAGGGAACGGCGCCCGCCTGCGCCGGATAGGCGGAAAGATCGATCGCGGGCGAGACGAGGAGGCTCTCGCCCGAGGCGTAGCGGCCGTGGGTGGCGTTCGTCATGGTGTAGGCCGCCGAACCGTCGAGCCCCACCGCCCCGTCCACGCGCCAGGCCCCCGCGAGGACGCGCCAGTCCCCGAGGCCGCCCACGCGATGGCCGGCGTCGAACGCGTCGCGGAACACGGGCGCGAGGCCTGAGGGAAGCACCTCGGCGCTGACGTTGCGCGCCCGCGCCTCCTCGCGGGCGGTCTCGAAGGCGGCGCGCTCGATCGCGAGCAATTGGTCGCGCGCGTGGTCGAGCGTCGGGGTGGTGGAGAGGTTCGCGAGGGCGTTCTCCGCGTCGCGCACGGGATCCGGGGTCTTGGGGAGGCCGTCGCCCGCCGTGTTCGGCGTTTCGTGGTGAGCGACCACGGAGGGCGCAAGGAGCAGGACGAGGACGAGGAGCGCGCTGCGTCGGACGGACCCGTCGGGCGATCGGGCGAGCCTCCGCATCGCCCCGGCAGTGGGACTCAGTGTTGAAGACGGTATTGGAGGACGTTTGTGAATCCGGGTCGAGGGCGAGGTCGGCCCGTTCATGTCAGGGAAAAAAGGGGGGCGGACCGTTGCGGTCCGCCCGGGGGGAGGCGCTACTGCGTGAAGATGTGGCCCCAGGTCGGGACGCTCATGCCCGAGCCGAAGAAGCCGTTGATCCAGTCGACGCAGCGGCCGGGGTTCGGAGGCGTCCCCGCGGGCGGGGACGTGAAGACCCCGTGCTCGTTGCCGCGGCACTCGAAGAGCGCGACGTTGTCGTACGCGACGATCGGGCCGAAGTCGATGAAGACCCAGGCGCCCTCGATCGCGTCGTAGGAGGCGCCCGTCGCGTCGAAGAACGTGACGCAGCCGTTCGCGCCCGCGCCCATGCCGTCGTTGCAGCCCGGGCCGTCGCCGCCCGTCATGATCGAGCCGGTGTTGCCGTCGCTGCGGCGCGTGCCGTCGCTGCAGCCCGTGCCGCCCGTTGTCGCGTAGGACCCGTCGATGACGTCGGGGCTCGCGCCGGGAGGCGTGGTGTCGGGCGTGACGCCGTTCACGCCGTCGCGGTCCGAGCCGACGCTGAAGACGACGTCGGTCGCGGGCGTCGAGGTGACCGAGACGCACGGGTACTCGTTCGCGCCGCCGTGGTTGTGCCAGGCGGGGACGTGGCCTCCCGAGAAGCCCCATTCGTAGTCGTTGTCGCCCGCGCTCGTGCCGGTCGGGTCCGTCGGAACGGGCGTCTGCGCGAAGTACATGCAGCTGTCGTCGACGATGGTGATGCCGCCGCCGCTCGTGGCCGAGTCGCCGGAGCTGAACTCGATGTGCACGCTGAAGCCGGAAACGGCCGACCACTCGTGCGTCGCCTGACCGACCCCGACGTTGCATCCGATGCCGTGGAACGTGCTCGGCTCATACGGGTTGGCCTGCGTCGGGCCCGGGTGGGCCGCCACGAGGGGTGCCGCGTACATGCTCACCATGGCCGCCGCGAAGGCAGCCACGACCATCTTCCTGTTCATGGTTTTCTTGTCTCCTGTTGTCGCCCCGCGCGAAGCGCAAGGCAACCAGGAAAGGCTTCGGAAGGCGTCGTCTTTTGTGGAGGAGCGTTGTGAATTCACGCGGTTGCGCGAAGCGAGCTTGAACGTGCGCGACGCCACCCGGCGAGGGCGGCGAGCACCGCGACGAGGGCGAGCGCGCCGGGGCCGGGGAGGCTCGCGGGCGAAGCCGCAGGCGCGAGCTCGACCACGGCGCGTCCCTCGCGGTCGAGCGCAGCTTCGCCCGCGAGGCCGGACGCTTCGACGCGCACGACGTACGCGGGTCGCACGTAAAGGCCCGCGGCGTCGACGCGGTCGGTCACGACGGGAAAGGTCACGCTCGCGGCGGCGGAGCGGATCGGCGCGCGCACCGGCGTGCGGTTTCCCGCGTCGAGGACGTGGACGATCGCCTCGTCGATGCCGAGGGCGGCGGGCGCCTCGATGCGGACGGTCGCGAGGGCCGTCGCGACGAGGCGACCGAGGCCCGCGGTCTCGCCGAGCGCGGCCGCGGACGGGTCGACGACGTCGGGCGGCGCGTCGAGGCGGACGTTCCATTCGCCGAGGCCCCTGAACGTGACGTTCGAGATCGCGGGCACGACGGCGTCCCCGTAGACCCCGACCTTCGCGCCGGGTCCGAGCGCGGCATCCGCGAGGCGGAGGGCGCCGTGCTGCGTCCGAACGATCCAGCTCGCCCCGTGCGAGCGCGAGGATGCGACGAGCCCCGCGACGTCGACGCGCGGCACGCCCTTGACCGCCGGCACGGCCTCGAGGGCGGCCTGCGTGAAGTCGACGCACCGCGCCGCGCGGAGCGCGAGCGTCGAGGCGCCCTCGACGAACACGCAGCGTTCCGCGATCTCGACCTCGACGTTTTGCGCCTCGACCTGCGCTTTCGAGACGCGGAGCGCCTCGCGCACGGCGAAGGCGGAGACGTTCGCGAGCGTCGCGGGTTTCGCGCTCCCGGTGATGACGGCCGAGGCGCCCGGCCCGACGAGGCGCAGCCCATCGACGAACACGTGCGAGCCCGCGGTGACGAGGCCGAGCCCGCGCCCGCTCTCGAAGGTCACGTTGCGCAGCGTCGCGTCGGCGACCTGCAGCAGAAGGCCCGACGTGTAGTTGCGGAAGACCGCGTGGTCGGCCTCGAAGGGCGCCGAGGAGACGGCGAAGCCGCGCGTGAAGGCGAAGCTTCCGGAGGTCACGCTCGCGAGGCCTCCCAACCCTTCGACGATGGCCGGCGCGTCGGGGCGTCCCGCGAGGGTCGTCGGGCCGTAGGCGACCACGAAGCTTCCGTCGCCCTCGCCCGTGATCTTCGCGGATCGCCCCGGGAGCGATTCGAGGCGGAGCGCCCCGCCGGGCTCGATGCGGAGCGCCGCGTTCGCGAGCGTGACGCTCGCGCCGCGCACGACGAGCGTCGTTCCCGCGGGAACGACGACGTCGTCGCGGACGATGCGGTCCTCGTCCCACACCTGCGATTCCGAGGCCGCGGCCGAGGGCGGGGCGAGCAGGAAGGCGAGGACGAGGAGCGCGGTCGAAGCGGCGCGGCGCATGGGGTCCGTGAACGTCCCGCGCGGTTATCGCGGTGTTGGAGAAACAGTGTGAAACCCGTCCGTGGCGCGCCCAAGAATTGGAGGAATCATGTAAAATTGCGGCCGGTTCCACGTATGAATCCCGCGAAAGGCTTTTGGCGCGAAATCCGCACTAACGGCCCCGTGAGGCGCAGCGTCGATGCCCCGCCCGCCGCCCGCCGCGCGCTCGCGGCGCTCGCGCGACGCCGGCGCGCGCTCCGACGAAGCCTCCCGGTCGTGGCCGCGGGCCTCGTCATCGCCTCCGCGGCGGCCTGGGCGTGGCCCGCGGCCGCGTGGGAGCTGCGGGCCGCGAGCGTCCCCGACGCGGACGGCGACCGCGTGCCGGACGTCGTCGAGAACGCGGTCCTCGGGCGCGACCCCTTCCGCCCCTCGGCCCCGGAGCGGCTTCCCGACGCCTGGATCGAGCGCTTCGGGCTCGACCCGGGCGACCCCGGCCTCGCCGAGCGGGTCGCGCCCTACCCGCGGCCCCCGGAAAGCCCCGCGGTCTACGGGCCCGGAGGCCTTCCAGTCGCGTGGCGCATGAGCCTGGGCGAGGTGTATGCGCACGGGCGGCCGGCCGGTCACGACGAGACCGAGGACGGGCCGTGGTGGTCCGGCCTCGATCCCACGCGGTGGGACGTCGACGGCCGCGGCGTGCCCTACGCCTGGCTCATCGCCCACGGGTTCGATCCCCTCGACCCGACGGTGATCGACCGGCGCGCGGGCGAGGTCCCGTGGACGGTCGGCGAAGCCTGGACGCGCGGACTCGACCCGCGACGCGCGGACGGGGACGCCGACGGCCTCGACGACCTTCTCGAGATCGCGCTCGGGACGGACCCGCGCGCGTTCTCGACCTCCGGGTCGGGTCTCGCGGACGGGTGGCTCGCGGCGCACGGCTTCGATCTCTTCGACGCCGCGGTCGCCTTCGAGGACACCGATCTCGACGGCCTCACGAACCTCCAGGAATTCGAGGCGTCGCGGCGGCTTTACGGCGACGTCGTCCTCGCGGGCGGGGGACTCGATCCGCGCCGCGCCGCCTCCGGCGGCGCGAGCGTGCCCGACGGGTGGCTCGTCGCCCACGGCTTCGACCCGCTCGCGGAAAACCTCGGCGCGTTCGTCACGGAGCGCGGCGTGGACCCCGTCGACGGATCGGCGGTCGCGCTCACGCTGCTCGACGAGTATGCCGCCGGGCGGCCGCTCGGGTGGAACGAGTCGAGCGTCGGGCCGTGGTGGGGCGGCTCGGATCCCCGCTCGAACGACACCGACGGCGACGGCCTCACGGACCTCGCCGAAATCGTCGGATGGAAGGTGGGCCACGGTTCGGACGCCCGCCGCGTGCGATCGGACCCGACGCGGCGCGACACCGACGCCGACGGGCTCGACGACGCGGTCGAGTTCGCGGGCCGTCTCGGATCGCGCGTCTTCCCCCGCACGGACCCCGCGCGACCCGACACGGACGGCGACGGCCTGCTCGATGGCGAGGAGGTGGGCGCCCGGCCGTGGCGCGGCCTCGTCCTGCCCGCGCTCGATCCGACCGTCCCGGACAGCGACGAGGACGGTCTCGACGACGGCGTCGAAGCGGACTACTGGATGCGTCGCGTGGACGTCTACCGTCTCGGCCGGCTCTACGAATGGGGGCCGGATCCGCGACCCCGCGGCCTCGATCTCTTCGGAAGCGACGGCCTCGCCGCCCTCGGCCCCGCGGGCGACCTGGACGGCGACGGGCGGCCGAACCTCCTCGACCGGGACGCGGACGACGACGGGCTCGCCGACGGATGGGAGGTCGACCCGACGTCGTATCGCGAAAGCCCCTTCGCATCGGATCGCAAGCGGCCCGCGACGGATCCCGCGCGCAACGACACCGACATGGACGGGTTGCCGGACGCGTGGGAGATCCGCTTCGGCATTTACGACGACGCGCTCGGCGGTTGGAACCTGGATCCTTCGCTCTGGAGCAGCTTCCACGACGGCTTGTCCGACGCGGAGCGGGACCTCGACCACGACGTGGCCGTCTGGACCACGATCGTCGAGATGGACGGACGTCGCGTCGCGCGCGCGCAGACGTTCCGCGCGACGAACCTCGCCGAGTACGAGGCGGGCTCCGATCCCAACCGGCGCTCGTCGAGCCCCGACGGGCTTGCCGACGGTTGGAAGATCTTCTGGGGAACGGTGTATCTCGGTCTCCCCGCGGAGGACCTCGGCGTCGTCTACCCGGGCGCGCCCGGACCCCTGACGCTTCCCGCGGACCGCCCGATCCCGCGCATCGGCCGCGACGACGGCGGCTTCGCCGCGCCGTTCCGCTACACGCGCGTGCAACCGGTGCCCCCCGGGACGCTGCTCGCGTGGGAGCGCTTCGACGGCCCGCCGATCGCCCCCGCGCTGCGCCGCGTCGTGGGCGAGGGCGCCTACGGGTATCGCGCGGCCGAAGCCAACGGCACCCATCCCTACCTCGACGACTCGGACGGCGACGGCCTCCCCGATGCGTGGGAGAGCGCATGGCGCCGGCTGTCGGGCGACGGGTTGAGCCCCCTCGCGCCGGACGCGGACCTGGATCCGGACAGCGACGGGCTCCCGACGCTCGCGGAGTATCATCTCGGCACGTCGCCCTTCGCCGCCGACACGGACGGCGGCGGCGCGCCCGACGCGGACGAGGCGAGCGTCCGCTTCGATCCTCTCGACCCCGCCGACGACGATCGGCTGCGACGCTCCTCGACCGACACGGACGGCGACGGTCTCACGGACGTCGAGGAGCTTCTCGGCTTCGCGGCCGGACCCGGGCGCGCCCGCGTCCGGACCGACCCCCGCGACCCCGACACCGACCGCGACGGCCTCCTCGACGGCCGCTCCCTCTCCGAGGTCCTCGGCCGCGCGGTTCGCCCGCGCGAACGCGCCGACGACGCGTCCCTCGTCGCGAACCTCGCCGCCCGTGGCCTCATCGTCCACGCCCTTCCCGACGGATCGGTCGACATCCTCGGCGAGCTCTCCACCGGCGCGGACCCGACGCGCCTCTCGACGGGCGGGGACGGCGTGCCGGACGGCTGGGCCGTGCTTCACGGCTTCTCGCCCGCCGCGCCCACGGGCGCCTGGACCGCCTACGCCGCGGGTCGCCCGGCCTGGTGGGAGGAAGCCCTGCACGGGCCGTGGCGATGGGGCCTCGCGCCCGGCGAGAAGCTCGCGCGCGACCGCGACGAGGACGGGCTCGACGACGGCAACGGCGAGGATCCCTGGCCCGCCAACCAGCGAAACCGCCTCGTGGCGGGCGACCCGCGCGACGTCGGCCTCCCCCCGCTCGAGCGGCTGCGGCGCGCGCAAGCGGTGGGCGACGATCCCGCCGACCGGACCCGTCCGCTGCCGCCCCGGGCCCAGGTCCGGGTCACGCTCGACCTTCTCGGCCCCGCGCTCGCCCTCGACGGGACCGCGCCGTTCGCGGGCGCCGTCGCGACGGTCTCCGGTGAAAGCGTCGCGAACGCGACCGTGATCCTGTCGGCCGGGCGGCGCGAGCACGTGCTCGGCGCGGCCGTGACCGACGCGCGCGGCGCCTTCGAGGGTCGCGCCCGCCTCGCGTCCGAGGTCGACGCCCCCGCGGGAAGCTCCGGCGTCGCCGTCTTCGCCGACGACGCGGGAGCGGGTCGCCACCGCAACGATCTCGCGCAGCTCGCCGCGCACGCCCGCGAAGGCGGGACCGAGGTCTTCGCCTGGGTCTACAACGTCTCCCCCTTCGCGTCGGGCCGCGCCGCCGGCCTCCACGCGCTGCCGGACGGCACGCGGCGCGCGGGATTCCTCGGGGCGGATTCCCCGCGTCAGACCGTGTCCCTCGTCGTTCCCGCCCGGCTCACGGTCGAGGGGGTTTCGACCGCCGACGCGGGGGCGCGCATCCGCCTGACCGCGCGCCTCGAGGACGGCTTCGGCCGGCCCCTCGCGGGCGAGGCCGTCCTCGCGGACGCGGCGCCGGGCGGCGTCCTCGTGACCGGGGCCGACGGCGCCGCGAACGTCTCCCTCGCGCTGCCGTCGGATCCGGGAACGTTCCGCTACGCGTTCTCCTTCGCGGGTCGCGAAGGCGCCCTTCTTGCGACCGCGGCCGAGCACCGCGTCACCGCGCTTGCGCCCGTGCGGCTCATCCTTGAACCGCCCCCGTTCGCGCCCCGACCCGGCGCGAGCTTCGCGATCGCGGGGCGTCTCACGGATGCGGGCGGCTCGAGCCTCGAAGGGGCCACGGTGGCGTGGGAATTCCTCGACTTCCGCGGCCGCGAGACGACGGGGCCCGAGGGTCGGTTCCGCGTCGTCCTCGACCTTCCGGCCGACGCGCCCCTCGGCGCCTCGGATTTCGAGGCTCGATTCGCGGGCGGCGCCCTCGCGCGCCCCGCCGCGTCGCGGCTGGTGCTCCACGTCGCGGGCGATCCGCGGCTCGAGGCGACCCCCGTGGCGGCCCGCGACGACGAGGCCGTGACCGTCCGTGTCCGCCTCGTCGACGCCGAAGGGAAGCCGATGCCGCGCCGGACGATCGCCCTCGAGCGCAACGCGACGGCGGAGACCGACGGCCAGGGAATCGCGCGTTTCTCCTTCCCGGGCGGCGCCTTTCCGCCCGGCGCGCGCGTCCTCGCCTTCGCCTTCGACGACGCGGTCGAAGGAAGCGCCCGCGTCGCGACCACGCTCACCGTCACGCACGCGCCGGTCCTCGCGCTCGACGCGACCTCCGTCGTGCGCGGCCGCCCGACCCTCGTGACCGGGCGGGTCGGGAGCGACGATGCGCCCCTCGCGCGGCAACCCGTGCTTCTCCGCTTCGACGAGGCGACGGCGCGCGTCGTGACCGACGACGAGGGCCGCTTCGGCCGCGCTTTCCATCCGACGCGGATCGGTCCGGTCGAGGTGTCCGTCCTTTACGCGGGCTCGATCGACGGCGTGTTCCTTTCCGTGAACGCTTCGAGGACCCTGGTTGCGCGCGACGCTCCCGCCATCCACGTGCTCGAGGACTCTCTCGTCCGCGGGGACCCCGTGCTGAAGGCCGCCGTCGTCGCGGCCACCGGCGAGCCCCTGCCACGCGTCCCCGTCCGGGTGCGGGGCGCGTGGGGCGACCTCCGGACGATGACGGGCGACGACGGCGCCCTCGCCGTCTCCCTTCCCCTCGCCGTCGCGAGCGTTCCCGGCCCCATCGACGTGGTCCTCGCCGTCGAGGAAGGTCCCCTCGTCGAGGCGGCCCTCCTCGAGACGCGGCTCGCCGTCGTCGAGCGCGGCACCCTCGCGGTCGACGTTCCCCGGTGGGTCGCGCCGGGCGGGACGATCCGCGGCCGCGTCGACCTCGTCGATCCGTCGGGCGCGCCGCTCGCCTTCGCCGCCGCGTCGGTCCGCTTCGATGGCCGCGTCGTCCACCGCGGACCCGGGCCGGCCTTCGCCTTCGACGTGCCCGGCTCCGCGGAGCCCGGAAGCCACGCGCTCGTCGTCGAGGTCGAAGCGCCCTTCGTGTCGGCCCCGGCCTTCGCCGGAAGCATCGACGTCGTGGCCCCCGTGGGCCTCGCGATCGTCTCGACGACGCCGGGGCGGGCCGGCGAGCCGATGCTCGCGCGCATCGTCGCGCGGGCGGATGGCCGGCCCGTCCCGAACGCGACGCTCCTCGTCGAGGGTCTCGGCTCCTCGCCCTGGCGGTTCACCACCGACGCGGGGGGCGAAGCCGTCGTCTCGATCCCCGCCTCGCGGCTCGACGAGGCGCGTTATCGCGTGCGCCACGAGAACGCGTCCGCCGGCGGAGACGTCCTCGTCCTGACGATCGTGCCGAGCGGCGTCGCGCCTCCCGGGCGCGACCTCGCCGCGCCCGCGGCGCTCGCGCTCGCCGTCCTCGCCGCGGCGATCGCGGCGGCCTGGCGGCGATGGCCGCGGGCGACCGCGGCGCCGGTCCTCGCGGCCGCGGCCCGGCGGCTGCGCCGCGACGATCCGGACTACGCGGCGCTCTACGAGGTCTACCTCGAGCTTGCCGCCCTCGCGAAGCTCACGGACGAGGCGGCGGAGACGCTCGGGTTCGCCGAGGTGGCCGCGCGCGCGACGGGCGACCGCGCGGAGGATCGCGCCGACGTCGCGATCCTCACGGGAGCGTTCAACGACGTGGTGTATGCGGAGGCCCACGATCCGGGCGTCGCCCTCGCCGCCGCCGACGCGCTCGACCGTATCCTGGCGCGAGGTCTTCCGGGAGGCATCCGATGAAGGCGTGGCGGA
Source organism: Candidatus Thermoplasmatota archaeon (assembly GCA_035540375.1). Classification (NCBI taxonomy): domain Archaea; kingdom Methanobacteriati; phylum Thermoplasmatota; species Thermoplasmatota archaeon. The sequence continues at coordinate 7,752 of DATLGO010000083.1, read as the reverse complement.
TAGCGGCCTTCGCGCTCTCGTCTCTCCTCGGGCTCGCGACCGTCGCGAGCGCGATCGATCTCGCGACGGCGCCGGAGGACGGACCCGAGAAAGCGTTCGCGACGCGGGGATGGGACGTGATCCGGACCGCATCGCCCCTCGCGTGGATCGGCGACGCCGCGCGCGATCCGGACGCCGTGGTCGTGGCCGGTCGCAGGATCGTCCTCGACGCCGAACGCGCGGTCCTCTGGTCATACGCCGAGCGGGGAGGGGACGTCTGGATCCTCTCCTCCGATCCATCGCTCGCGCGAAGGCCCGGCGCAAGCGAGGCGCCGCGGGTCCTCGCGGGGATCGTCCACGGCGTCGAGGACGCGAAGGCGCCCGTCCTCTCCAAAGGGATCACGTTCGGGGCCTCCGGGCTCCTCGCCATCGATCCGGGCGAAACCGGGTTCGACCCGATCGCCCTCGCGACGGGCCGCGCCTACCGCGACACCAACGACAACGCGCGGCTCGACGCCGGCGAGCCCGCCGGGCCCTTCGCGGTCGCCGTGGCGGCTCGTCACGGCGAGGGGCGCGTCGTCTTCGTCGCCGCGAGCCGACCCGGTCGCCTCGAGCCGGAAGCGCTCGAAGCGCTCGTCGATCCCCCGACCGGCGACGCCCGCCTCGTCTATTCCCCGGACCCTTCGGCGCGGCCGATCGCGGCGGCCGGGCTCTTCGCGCTCGCCGTCGCCGATGTTGCGGGCCGCGACCTCGCGATGCTCGCCGCGGGGGCCGCCGTCCTCGTCGCCTGCGCCCTCGCGCTCGTCCCCGCGCGCGATCCGCGGGAGGACGTGAGCCTCCGGCTCGTCGCCGACCTCCTCCGCGAGACGCCTGCGGACATCCCTCTCAGGAACGGAAGAGACCCGCCTGGAGATCGATCTCGATGACTTCACGAGAAGCCCCCTCGCCCAAGCAGATCGAAGCCGCCGTCCTCGAGGCGCGCGCGAACGTCGAAGCGATCCTCTCGCAGGTTCGGCAGGTCATCGTGGGCAAGCACGAGGTTCTCCGTTACGTCGCCGCGGGCATGGTGACGGAAGGCTGCCACATCCTTTTCGAGGACATGCCGGGCCTCGCAAAATCGGTCATGGCGAGCGCGCTCAGCCAGGCCTCCGGGTGCGAGTTCAGGCGGGTGCAGTTCACGCCGGACCTCCTGCCGGGCGACATCACGGGCGGATCGATCTACGACCAGAACGCGGGAACCTTCTCGCTGAGGCAAGGCCCCATCTTCACGAACTTCCTGCTCGCGGACGAGATCAACCGCGCCTCGCCCAAGACGCAATCGGCGCTCCTCGAGGCGATGGCCGAGAAGCAGGTGTCGATCGAGGGGGCTACGCACCGCCTCCCGTCGCCGTTCATGGTCCTCGCGACGCAGAATCCCGTGGAGCAGGAAGGCACGTACCCCCTGCCCGAGGCCCAGCTCGACCGCTTCATGCTGAAGCTCAGCATGGGATACCCCTCGCGCGAGGAGGAGCGCGAGATCCTCGAGCGCCGCGCGCGACGAGGCCAGGACAACTTCCAGGTGACGCCGGTGGCTTCCTCGGAGATCCTGCACCGTCTCGCGAGGGCCATCGAGCACGTGCATGTCAGCGGCCCCGTCTACGACTACATCACGGACATCATCACGCGCACGCGGTCGCACCCCGATGTCCTCGCGGGCTCGTCGCCCCGCGGGAGCCTCGCGGTCTTCAAGCTCGCGCGCTCGTGGGCGGCGCTCTCGGGTCGCACCTACGTCATTCCGGAGGACGTCCGGGCCCTCGCGGTCCCCGCGCTCGCGCACCGCATCATCCTCCGACCGCAGGCGCGCCTGTCGGGTCGCGCGGCGAAGGACGTGATGGCCGACATCCTCCAAGCGACGCCCCTTCCCAAGTTCACGGTGAAACCATGAGGCTCACCCTCAAGGGACGCGCGGCGGCCGGCGCGCTCCTTGCGAGCGCCTTCGCGGCCCTCGCCCTGGGCAGCCCGTCGTTCGCGGTCGCGACCCTCGGGATCGCGGCGGCCTTCGCGTTTGCCGCCGCGACGCTGCGCGCGCCGGCCCTCCTCGGCCTGCGGGAGCTTCCCCGCGACCGGTTCGTCGAGGGGGAGGCCTTCGAGGAGCGGCTCACGATCCGCGGCCGGCGTTCGACGCGCGCGATCCTCGTCCCGCGCGGCGGGGCCGCGCTCGCGGGGCCGATGAGCGAGATCCCCTTCAGGCTCCGCGAGGGCGCGACCACCCTCACGCTCGGCTGGCGCGCCCGCGTCTGGGGCCCGAGCGACCTCGGCCCCCATGCGCTCGCCCATCGCGACGTTTTCGGGCTCTTCGAGCGCCGCGTCGAGATCGCTCCGCGCATCGACGTCCGCGTGCGTCCGGTGCCTGCGTCGCTCGGCCGCCACCGCGCGTCCGCGCGCAATCCCGAGCCCGCGCTCGGCGCGCACAGCGTCGCCCGACCCGGCGACGGCATGGAGTTCTTCGCGCTGCGCGAATACCGCGCCGGCGACAGCGTGCGGCGCATCAACTGGAAAGCGTCCGCGCGCGCGGGGGAGACCATCGTCAATCAGGTGACGCGCGAAAGCTACGCCCGCGTCGTCGTGTTCCTCGACCTTCGCGCGAAGGAGGACCTCGGTCCCGCGGAAACGTCCGCGCGCGCAAGGAGCGGTCGCGCGGCGGCGGGCATCCTCGCGCACCACGAGCGCGCGAAGGATCACCTCACGCTCGTTCTCGTGAAGGAGGAGGCGCGGCGGGCCTCGCTCGCAGCCAACCCGCGCCTCGGCGAGCTTCTGGACGCGCTCGGAGCCTGCGCGAGCGGAGGCGCGGGCCTTCTCGAGGCTGCCGTGCGCTCGCATCTCGGAGCGATCCGAAGGAATTCCCCGGTGTACTTCGTCACGAGCGGCGTCGCCGATCCGAGCCTCGCGCGCGCCCTCGCGGTCGCGCGCGACCTGGGGTCGAATCCGACGCTCGTCGCGCCGGAACCCCCTCTCCGCGCGCTCCAGGCGGGCCCCGAGCTGCTCGCGACGCGGACGCGCGCGCTCGAACGTCTCCGCGCCGAAGGATTCGAGATCGTCGACTGGAAGCTCGGCGAGGACCTGGAGGCGGCGCTCCTTGCGCGCTGACGCCCTCGCGACCGGGGCGCTTCTTGCGGCCTCCGCAGGCCTCCGCGCCGCGGCGGGTCTCGATCCCGCGGGCTCGGTCGCGCTCGCCGCGGGCGTCGTCCTCGCCTTCCTGCCCTCGGGCCGCTCGAAGCTCGTCGGGCTCGTCTCGGCCGTCGTCCTGGCGCTCGCGCTCGCCCCGCGCGGCGCGCTCGAGGCCGCGGAGCTCGCCTGGATATTTCCCGCGCTTGCCGCCCTCGAAGCCGCGACGCGCCCGCCGGGCTCCGGACTCCCCCTCGCGGGCCCGGCCGCCGCGCTCGCGCTCGTCCTCCTCGCCCACGCGGCGCCGCTTCCGCCGGATGCGGGCGTCGCGTCCTTCGCGCTCGCGGCGGCCCTCGCGCTCCTCGGCTTCGCGGGCGCGACGGCCGCCCTTCGCCGTTCCGGGAGCGTTGAAGGATGAGCCGCGCGCGTTGGCTTCTCGCCATGCTCCTGCTGCCGCTCCTCGTCCCCCCCGTCGTCGGGCAGGAGCCGGTCGACGTCGGCGTCGCCGCCGTCGACATCGCGACCCCGGTCGTGGCCGGGAAGCGTGCCGAGATCGCCATCACGGTGCGCAACGAGGGGTCCGCGGGCGTCGTCGCGAGCCTCGAGGTGACCTGGGAGGACGGCACGCGAGCGCTTTCCGGCGACCCTCTCGGCTACCGGATGTTCGTCGCTTCCCGCTCCTCGTCCACGTTCAGGACGACCTTCCTGGCCGATGCCGCTCGCGCGGGCGCGCAGGTGCTCGTCGCGCGCGCGACGGCGTCGGGCGACGGGAACCCCGACAACGACACGCGTCGCGCGGACCTGTTCGTCCACGCCCCCGCGCTCGCGCTCTCGTTCGATCCCGTCGCGGACCCGGTCGTGGCGCCCGGGGCGACGACGTTCCTGCGTTTCAGGCTCTCGAACGTCGGTAACGGGCCGGATGCGCCCGCGCTGTCGCTCGCGGCGTCCGAGGGATGGAGCGTCGCGATGTCGTCGGCCCGACCGACGCTCGCAGCCGGCCAGGCGATCGACGGATTCCTCCGGGTCGAGGCCCCCTCGGCGGCGAACGCGCTCGCGCTTTCCCTCACCGCGGCCTCCTCGATCCATCCGGATGCGACCCGGTCGGCGAGCGCGCCCCCGCTCCGCGTCAACGACTCCGCCTTCGCGCTCGGGCGCGTCCTGGCGATCGCGGAACTCCCGAACCGCGCGCAGGCGTTCGACGGCGAAGCCCTCGCGCTCGCGGCCACGGTGTCCCATCGCGGAGAAACGCGCGCGCTCTACGAGGTGGAGGCAGAGGTCGACCGGCGGCTCGCCACCGTCTCGGTCGCGCTCGAGGATCCCTCGGCCGCATCGAGGCTCCTGCCCGCGAGCCCGCGCCCCGTCCTCGACCTCGCGCCGGGCGAGAGCCGACGCGTCACGATCCGCGTCGCGCCCGACTTCGCGCTTGCGGCCGCCGCGCGCGTCAACCTCTCCGTCCGCGCCGTCGACCGCGCCGTCATCGAGCCGCGCGCGCCGCATGCCACGCTCGCGGCCGTGGCGTCCGTCGACGTCGTGAAGGCGGGCCCCGACCTCGCGATCGGCCGGCTCGGCCTTCCGCCGGAGGTCTACGCCGGGGATCGCGTGACCGCCCTCATCGAGGTCGCGAATCGCGGCCGGGTCGCCGCCCCGGAATCCAGGCTCGAGGTCGCGCTGCGCGACAACGCTCGCGTCATCGCGTCCACCACGCTCGCCGTTCCGCCCCTCGACCCCGGCGCCGCGCGCGATCTCGTCTGGCCGATCGACACGGGCGGGCTTCGAGGGTCCCTCTCGGTGCGGGCGGAGGTCGCTCCCGTCGCGGGCGACGCGAACCGGGAGGGCGAGACCGCAAGCGTTGCGATCCACGTCCGTCATCCGAGCCTGGAGATCCGCGGACCCGCGACGCTCCGCCTCGTCCCGGGCTCGCGGTTCGAGCTTTTCGGCGTCGACGGCGGATTCTCGGTCCTCAATCGGGGGGACCGCCCGGAGAGGGTCGTCGTCCACGCCTCATCCAACCATTCCTGGCTGTCCGGCGCGTGGACGCTCGAGGTGGGCGCCGGGGGCGTTCCCGAAAGGGTGCCGTTGCGGGTGGACGTTCCCGCCTACCCCGGCCCGCTGAGCGGGCCGCTCACCCTCCATGCCGTCGTCGAGAACCGGACCTCGATCCATGCGCGCCACGCGACCGCGATCGCGCTGGACGACACGGAGCCGCCCGAGATCGCGCTCCTCGAACCCGCCGCGACGGGACTCCTCGGCCAGGTCGCGCCCTTCGTCGCGCGCGCCGTCGACGCGACGGGCGTCGCGCGGGTGACGATCACCGTGACGGCGCCCTCGGGCGCGAGGACGCCGGTGCCCGTCGAGCGCGCGGGCCCGGACGTGTGGCGCGGCGCGTTCGCGCCTTCCGAGGCAGGCCTCCATGCGATCGAGGCGCGCGCGGAGGAGGCCACCGAGGATCGGCGTTCCCATACCCACCGGTCCGCCTGGAGGGTCGCGGGCGAGCCCTACGGGGGTCTCGTGCCCGTCAACTTCAACGACAGCGCGATCCTCGCGTCGCGGCTCCTCCGTTTCGCGGAGGTCCGGTCGGGCACGACGCGCTCGGCCGAGATCGACCTGGGCGAAGGTTACAGGCCGTTCGCTTATCCCTTCGAAGTTTCGGCGGCCGGCTGGCGCGACGGACCCAAGACGGTCGCCGTCCGCGCGACCTCCCTCGAGGGCCTCGTCCGGGCGGATCGTTGGAACGTGACCCTCGACACCACGCCTCCGGCGATCGTCGAGGCGTCGGTTCGCGCGGTCGGCGACCGATCGATCGAGCTTGCGGCGCAAACCGAGGGCGCGACCGGCGTCGTCGCCCGATTCGAGCGGGCGGAAGGACCCCTCGAGGTCGCGCTCGACGAGGAGCCGGGGGGTCTGCACCGCGCCGTCGTGCCGCGGCCACCCGGATGGTCGCGCGTCACGTTCGTCGCCCGCGACGCCGTCGGGAACGAGGCGGTCCGCATCGTCGAGGCCGAACGGGCCTCGACGCCGCTCCCCGCCCTCCTCGCTTGGGGGGCGCTCGCCCTCGCCGGCCTGATCCCGCCGAAAACGCGATGCAGGGGGCAGGATTCGAACCTGCGAACCTCTTCAGGACCGGATCTTAAGTCCAGCATCGTTGGCCGGGCTTGATTACCCCTGCGTGGGCGAGGTCAACCCCCGCGCCCCGGATGGCCTTTGCGTTCCCGTCGGCCGTCCCCTCGGGGGGCCTGTCCCTCCATCCGGTGACACACGACCCTTGATGGCCGCCGATGGTCTCCCTCCCTCCGAGGAGGCTCCACTCTCATGGAAAGGAGGACCCGGCTGCTCATCGTCGCTGCGGTGGCTGCCATCGTGATCCTGCCCGGCGTCGTCGTCGCCGGTCAAGTCGTCTCGAACGGTACCAAGTTCAAGACCGAGCAGGTCATCGAAGGCCACAACGTCTTCACCGTCGTCCAGGCGATGACGAACAAGAACATCACCGGCGTCACGGTCCTCGTCCGCGAGAAGGTCGTCTCGGGCGGCAAGCTCTGGTTCAACGACCAGTATCTCATCAGCCCCCAGCAGGCGATGTCCTCGGCGAACGCCAACCTCACCGACTGCGCCTATGAGCCGGACGGTTCCTACGCCTGCAACCGCTATCCGTGCGGCGGGTTCGTCATGGTCGTGCCCGCGGGCACGCCGCGCTTCCGGACGCCGGAAGAGCGCGGCGGCACGCTGACCCCCGTGATCGATGCGGCAGGCCGCCCCAGCCCGTTCAACTCGCCGGAGTGGACCGCCAACTGGCAAGAACAGTACTTCATCACGGACCCGAACGACCACACGTTCGTCGTCGACAAATACCAGATCTCCTATAGCTACAACCAGTACGACAAGATCGAGGACTTCCCGAACGGTCCCGCCCAGGGAACCCAGACGGCGTACACCATCGGGTCGACCGTCGCCTGGTTCGTCAACATCCTCGGTTCTCCCGATTTCACGTCGGATGACGGCGTGAGCAACTGCGGCGCATACATCGACAATCCCCCGGCAGGCTACAATCAGCCCGCGCTGATCGACGGCCAGCTGGTCTGTTACGATGGCAACGTCGAAGGTCCGGACGGGTGCACGTACGACGCCTACGCTCACAACACGAGCTACCCGCGGCCGTCCCCCGAGGACGGCGTCGTCTACCACAACTACCGGCGCTACAACGCCGAAGTCGTCATGTTCATGAACGACCTTCCGGGCCGAACGACAAATGGCGCGACCCACAACCTCAGCTCGACCCGCGCCACGAACGGCTGCGATTCGAACACCTACCAACGCAATGCGGATGGCACCTCGACCTCCGTGAAAAGCGAGTGGACGTGCTTCGACGACAACGACAACGCCGAAGGCTTCAGCCACCCGTTCAACCCGTTCCTTCCGGACCCGAGCGACCCGGATTACGATGCAGAGCACAAGCACGACACCGCGCTCATCGACATCTGGTACTACCCGCGCTACCGGCCGCACAACCCGTCGCCCACGGATCGCGCGGCGCGGAGCTGGGCCATCTACGACACGGAAGGATCCACCGCGCCGTTCGACTACCGGCACGGACCTTGATCCCGTAGCCCCCGTCCACGACGACCGGGCGGGGGC
>DATLGO010000082.1 GCA_035540375.1 Candidatus Thermoplasmatota archaeon | reverse complement strand
ACGTGAAGTAGAGGAGTTGCGCGACCTTGGCAATGCCTGCCGAGGCGTCCGGACCGCAGCGCGCGTCGCCGTCGTACTCGACGTTCGGCGCGCGGTTCGTGTCGGCGAAGAGACGCTGGTCGTGCGTCTGCAGGATGAAGCGGACGGTGACCTTGCGCCCCTTGAACGCGTCGGGGATGTCGAGCTTGATCGGCGTCCAGTCCATCCGCGTCTCGTAGACCCCGAGGGTCACGGGGGCGATGCCGAGGGCGCTCGCGTTCTGCTCGAAGGCGTCCGCCGCGCGCTCGCCGAGGCCCTCGAAGACCGTGCCCGAGGTGAGGCCGATCGTGAGCTCGCTCACGCGGGGTCGCAGCGCGGGGCCCGGCTCGTCGTCCGAGAACCAGGGCTGGATGTCGACGATGCCGCGCGCGGACGTGTTGACCAGCGTGGCCGAGGGGTCGCGCCAAGTGAAGTGCGCCCAGGACCAGAACGAAAGCTCGAGCTTCCCGGGGGACTGGCGGGGGATGGACCGGAGATCGAGGTCGAAGGCGAGGGCGTACTGGTGCTGGTGGTCCAGGGCCGACAGGACCATGCCCCGGTAGAGGGCTCGGTCCGACGCAATCTCGGTCGTCGTATAGCAGGCCCCCGGCCCATCCACGAGGCCGACCCGCGGACAGAGGGATCCCCGGCCCGTGGCGTTGTTCAGGCCCGTGTATCCGAACGTCGGCGACACGTACCACGCGCCCGTGCCGGAGACGGCGCCGCCGTTCAGCTCGGAGGTGAAGTTGAAGGGGAGGCTCGGCTCGTACGACTTGTTCGACCAGCCGTACGTCTGCCAGCCATCCTGGCTGCGGATGTCCTCGACCGCGAAGCTCTCGGCCCGGACGACGGGCTCGAAACGCTCGAAGAGGAGCGGCGGCGGCGTCATGCGGATGAAGGCGGGCAGGGTCGCGCGGTACACGAGGCCCGTCGCGTCGCTCACGAACTCGGCCGTGAGCCTGTACATGCCCTCCTGGTCGACGCCGATCGTCCAGTCGAACTTGCGCTCCGCCGGCGCGACGTCCGCGCCGATCGCGGTCAGCGTCTTCGTGTAGGGGATGTCGGCCGGGAAGAGGCGCGCCGCGTTGATCGGGATGGTGCCGCCGATCGGGACGTGGGTCTCGCGGTCGATCGGGGTCGCGTTCAGGAACACCGTTCCGGTGATGTTCGTGTTGCCGTGGTTCGCGACGGTCACGGCGAGGCCGCGCTTCGGCTGCCCGATGTCCGTCTGGATCGCGTCCTTCGGGATCGTGAGCCCGACGCGGAAGTCCTCGACGGCGACGACGCGGAACACCGCGACCGCGCGGTTGTTGTCCGCGACGGTGTCCTCGGTCGTCCGAAGCGTCGTCAGGTTCAGGGGGTCGCCCGCGATCTCCGCCGTGACGTTCAGGGCGTACCAGCCGACGCGGTCGGGTCGAAAGAGCTTCGTCGCGACGATCTTGCGGTCCGTCTGCTCGCGCAGCTCCGCGATCGCGAAGCGCTCCGACCACACGACGCCGCGGCCGCGCTCGTCGATCTCGAACGTGACCGAGACGTTCCGCATCGTCCGGTTGCCGAAGTTCGCGATCACGGCCGCGGGGTGGAACTCCGTGCCGGGCGCGATGACGTCGCCGTGGGCCGGCGCCACCACGTCGCGCACGCCGACGTCGTGGCGGGGCACGAGCGCGGTCACCTGGACCGTGTCGATGAACCAGCCGCCCGTCGTGGGCGCGGGGTGCTCGCCGTGCATGCGGAACCCGATCTGGATGCGGGAGCCGATGAAACGGTTGAGCGTGAACTGGGACTTGACGAGGCCGCCGCTTTGCCCCACGAACGCCTCGGTGCCGCGCTGGTATTCGGGGTTGCCGAACTCGGCCGAGATGTTGGTGTATCCGTTGTACGTGTCGATGCGCTCCCTGTGGAGCGCGTCGTTCATGATGGCCGTGATGGTGACCTCGGATCCGAGGTCGGGGTCCGTGAGGGGATTGTACGAGGTCCCGAAGAAGATCCCGGAGTCCCTCAGGCGGGGTTGGCAGTCGCCGATCTGGGGGCCGACCCAGGCGCAGTAGAGGCGGCGGTCGAACACCGTCGACGGGTCGCACGCGTGCTGGTACGTCGTGATGACCTGGCGGGCGCGGCGCTTCTGCGGGTCGGGTTGGTCGCCGATCAGGTTCTCGACGATGTCCGCGGTCCGGGCCGCGGTGTCCGCGCCGGACTGGCTCGTGGGCGCGCAGAAGGGGTTGCCGTTGCGGAACGCCGAGGCGTCGCGGCTCGGCTCGAAGATGAGGTCGCCGCCGAGATGCTCCCAATCGGACCAGACGCCGTCGACCTCGTAGCGGACCTCGAGGTAGCCGCCGTCGCGGGGCTCGAACGCGTAGGCGTGCCAGAACGTGAGGTTCACGAGGCCCGCGCCGTAGCGCTCCTGCGTGAGGGGAAGGTCGCTCGGCTCGAGAAGCACGACGGCGCGCAGGAAGTCGAGGATGCCGACCTCGCCGCGCTGGTTCGTGACCTTGCCGATGACGTCGGCCGTGGCTTCGAGGAGGGCCGCGAGACCCGTGGCCGTGCGCGCCTCGTCCGTGTCGCGGCTCGCTCCGCTCACGTAGCGGAGATCGATGACGGGCGTCTCGATGCGGTTCGCGATGCCGCCCGGATACGACATGCGACCGGGCTTGAGGAGGCCGAGGGAATGCGATCCGTCGCGCACCACGATGGGCGTGCGGTCCGGCGCGTACTCCGCGGCGGGGTCGCGCTCGCCGATGACCCACGCGTTGTCGGGGGCCTCGCGCTTGAACTTGCGCTCCTTCCAGCCCCGTTCGGCGAGGGACGCGCGCCCTTCGAAGTTCTCGAAGAACAGGAGCTCCTCCTGGCCTTCGCGGGTCTCGAGCGCGAGACGCGTCGCGTCGTCGAGCGCGGAGCCGGCCTGGCCGGCCTTGCGGCCGGGATAGCCGAGGGGGTCCCGCGCGGCGTCGTTCACCTGGCCCGCGGGGTCCGGACCCGCGGCGGACACGAAGCCGGAGACGGGCGTCCCGAGCATGAGCGCGACGAAGAGGAAGGCGGAAGCGCGGCGACGGTCCATCACGACCACCTCCGGCGAAGGGCGAGGACGGCGGCGACGCCGAGGGCCGCGAGCAGGACGGGCAGGCCCGCGAGCGGGACGGAGCGCGCCTGGGCGAACACGCCGCCGTCGCCGTCGCCGCCCGTGCCGGCGTTCGAGGCGAGGACGGCGGGGCCGACGTTCTCGCCCGTGAACGGGAAGCGCGCGAGGTGGGTCCCGTCGCTCGCCTCGAAGCGGTAGGTGTTGAGGCCGGTCGAGAGGCGGGTCTCGACGATGGAGGTGGTGTGCACGTAGGTCACGCCCGTGGCGAAGTTCCGGTCGGCGGCGTTCTGCCTCTTCATGTCGAAGACCTGTCCATTGATCCACACCCGCACGAAGGCCGGCGGGTCGTTGTCCGCATCCCGATACATGACGGTGAAGGTGAACGTGCGACCGGCGGGACCGGAGGCGGGATCGACCTCGCCCGCGAGGACCTCGGGGCGCGTGGTCGCGCGGCCCGCGACGGGCACGCTCGGCGGTCCGCGGTTCTGGGCCGCGTCGATCGCGACGACCTCGTACGTGTACGACTGGCCGGGGACGACCGTGTCGTCGAGGAAGCGCGTCGTGAGCGTGAAGCCGATGAGCGTCGAGGGAAGACCCGCCTCGGCGCGGTACACGGCGTAGCGGTCCACGCGCACGTTGTCGAGCGCGCGCGTCCAGGTGAGGTTCACGACGCCCGTTCCGTCGTCCCGGGCGACCACGTCGCTCACGCCGGAGGGCGGCGTGACGTCGGCGAGGGTCGTGAAGTTCCCGAAGGTCGTCGCCGTGTTGCCGAGGACGTCGGTGACGTCGATGCGAACGACGTAGGCCGTGCTCGGCGCGAGCCCCGAGACGGGGACGCGGTGCGACGTGAGGAGGCGCTGGCCTTCGACGGGCTCGCGGTAGCCCGGATCCGCCGCGCGCTTGACCGAGACCGCGGTGGTCGCGGGCTCGTTCGTCGCGAAGGCGACGGTGAGGGTCTCGAAGGAGATGCCCTGGAACGCGAGCCCTTCGACCGCGGGCGGACGGGTGTCGAGCACGACCGAATCGCGCAGGCTCACGACGTTGCCCGCGCGGTCGACGGCGCGGACCTCGACGAGCTTCTCGGCGTCCCCGGGAGCAAGCGTCCACGGGACGTAGATCACGCCGTCGCGGAGGCGGTCGCCCGCGATCGTGACGGGCGTGACGCCCGACGAGGTGATGACGAGGGCGTCGAGGCCGCTCGGGCCGTCCTGGGCCCGGATCTCGAGCGTGATGTTGCGGTCCGAGATCGACGCGACGCCGTCGTTGATCACGAGGCGTCCCGTCGGGGCCGTGCGGTCGATCTGGAACGAGACGCTCCGGACCGGCTCCATGTTGCCCTGCGCGTCCACGCTGTAGTAGAACACGTTGTACCGGCCCTCGTCGGTGAATCGGAGCGCCCGGTCGACCGCCTTGAACTCTGTTGAACGGTTGACCGGCGACCAGTAGGTCGTCCGGACGGGACTCACGGCGTCCTCCGGCGTGAGGAGGACGTCCACGATGCTGCGGTACCAGCTCCCCACGTGGGGCCCGACGAGGGTCGCCCGCGTCGTCGGAGGCGTGTTGTCGATCGCGAAGGCGGCCGAGTTCGCGCAGATGGGGGCGCCCTTGTTGAGCGTGCCCTCGCCGCAGACCCGCACGTAGGCGCGCCGCGCGTCGGGGATGACGCGGCCCGTGACGTCGCGGTCCTGGAACTCGAAGGTGCGGATGTGGAGCGCGTTGCCCGATTCGGCCTCCGAGAAGGGACCGGCGATCCCGAGGTAGTACGGATCGTGGGTGCGCTCGTTCAGGATGAGCGTGAAGTTGTAGCTCACCGCGTCCTTGCGCTTGCCGACCGGGACCTTGACCGCGTCGGCGGCCCAGCCGATGCGCAGGGTCTTCGTCCACGTCGATTCGGGCTCGGGCGAGGTGACGACGAGCGCGAGGACGGCCTCGGTCGTGAAGAGGAAGGGACCGAGGACGCCGCGGTTGCCGACCTCGTCGGTCGCGACGATGCGGTAGCCGTACGTCGTGTTCTGCTCGAGGTTCGTGACGTTCGCGCGCTCGATGCGCGTGATGCCCTCTTCGCGGGAAGGCGTGACGGCGTTCGGGAAGACGCCCCGCTCGGTCTCCGCGAGGGTGCCCCATTCGAGGACGCCCGTGGCGTTCTCGTTGAAGGCCCATTCGAGGTCGACCCGCGAGGCCGAGACCTCCACGCGCGGCGTCGCGAGCAGCACCGGGGGCGTGATGTCGAGCGGGAGCGGCGGGTGCGGCTCGCGCGTGACGTTGCCGTAGGGCGTGCGGAAGACCGTCTTGTTCGTGAGGTTCCCGAAGGCCTCGCCTTCGAGGTTGCCGGCGTCGTCCACCGTGAGGACGAGGAGGTGGACGAGGTTGCCCTCGGCGAGCATCGCGGGCTCGATGAGGCCGTAGCCCGGCGAGGCGAGGACCTTTCCGGCGAAGGTCGCGCGGTAGAACTTGCCGTCGGACGAGGCCGGGGTCACGAACGGGCGCGGAAGCGGCGTCCAGTTTCCGGGCTCCTCGCCGGGCTTCGAGACGTTGAAGAGGACGTGCGAGAAGCGCGGCGTCTCCCAGGCGCCGAAGTGCGGGTCCGGGAGGTGGAGGATCTCGACGGTGTGCGTCGTGTCGTTGCCGATGCGGGTGCGCCCGTAGGGCAGGTTCACGACGCTCGACTGGCCGGGGAGCGTGTCGATGCGGGTCTCGACCGTGGGGCTCGCGGGGGACTGCACGTTGCCTGCGTTGTCGATCGCCGTGACGTTGAACGCGTAGCTGCGCTCGTGGAAGGCCGCGACGCGCAGGAAGGCGCTCGCCTCCTGACCCTTGCCGATGCAGTGCTGCGGGCAGCGGAGCATGAACCGCGTCTGGACCGGGTCGGTCTTGCCGTCGCGCTCGACCATGTCGACGATCCAGACGCGCATCGGGGCGCCGCACGCGCGCGCCTCGCACTGGAGCGACTGGTCCGCGGTGAGCGTGACGTTCAGGACGGCCACGGTCGACTTGAAGAGCTCGCGGCTTTCCAGGGTGTCCGGCCGCTGCTTCGCGACGAGGAAGCGCTGGTACTGGGCCGCGATCCGTCCGTTGATCAGGAGCTCGGGGTCGCCCGCCACGTAGTCTCCGCGCAAGAGGCCGCGCTGGATGCCCTCGAGCTCGGCGTCGCTCAGGAGAGGCCCGTTCCGGATGTTCGTCCACGCGGGCACGTTCTCGACCGCCGCGACCGGGGGCGCGGTGTCGGCCCAGATGCCCCGCTCGATGAGCCCGCTGCGGAAGACGCCCGCGCGCGCCTCGGCGTCGTGGCCGTTGTCGGTGAGGAAGAGCCGGAGCCGGTATTGGCCGGCGGGGGCGCCGAGCGGCATGACGACGCTCAGGCGGATCTCGTCCGTGCCGGAGGTCGCGCCGAAGTTCGGCGGCGACCCGAAGTTCGCGCTCGGGCACGCGAGGTTGAGCTTGCCGCTCGAGACGACGCGGTTCCGGGCGCACGTCGCCGCCGCGGCCTCCGTGAGGTTGGTCACGCGGCCGTCGGGCCAGACGATCTCGCCCTGGGCCGCGGCGGGCTCGGTGACGTTCGCCCGGATGTGGATCGTGCGGCCCGCCTCGGTCGGCGCGTTCGGGTTGAAGTCGCCCACCCAGGTCGAGGGCCTGAGCCGCGGGACGTTGTCCACGGTCAGGCGCTTCGCGTAGACGCCGGGCCAGTGACCGTAGTTGTCGTTCGCGAGGTTGTTGAGGGTGGCCTCCGCGTAGTAGGGGCTGCGGACGCGCTCGCCCGTGGCCTTCTCGAGGTCGCGCTGGTACGTCGCGTCGCGGCGGAGGGCGGTGAGGATCTGGAGCTGGTACGAGCCGTCCGGCACGACCGGGAGGCCCGAGGGTGTGAAGGCGGCCGTGTTCCAGAGCACGAAGTAGCGGTACTGCGGGTACGTGGTCGTCGAGGCGAGCGTCTCGCAGCGGACCACGAGGGCGTCGGGGCCGCGGACGCAGTTCTTGACGCCGGTCACGGGCCCGAGGATCGAGGCTGAGACGGGCGTCAGGAGGTCGGTCGCGTTGAACCACGCGATCGGGACGCGCGGCTTCTCGCGGCAGGGCGTCTCGACGCAGAGGAGGACCCGGATCGCGCCGACCGCGCGGTGGTCCGCGCCCGTTGCGGCGAACGGGTCGCCGTGGTCGCCCGGCTCGACGGGACCCTTGGCCTGCGAGGCGCGGACCGCGCGGTCGAGCGCCTCGGCGACGAGCGCGCGCGCCGCGTCGGGCGCGCCGCCCGCGGCGAGGATGGCGGCCTCGACGAACGCATCGCGCAGGTCGTTCGCGCTCGCGTGGAGGCGCGGGTCCTGGAGCGCGACGGCGCGCAGCGCCTCGCCGACCACCGCGAGCTCGTAGGGGCCGAGCGAGTTCTCGAAGTTGAACGGATCGACGCCGACGGAAGCGCTGACGCCCGCGTATTGCTTGACGTAGCTGCAGTGGAAGGGCGAGGCGTGGGACGTGGGCTCCTTCTGGTTCGTGAGGACCTGGTGGGCCTGGCACCCGTGGCGGTAGCTCTCGTCGTAGAGGAGGAAGTCCACGAGCGCGAGCGTGTTCACGGCGATGCTCTGCGTGCCGTGGCTCGCCTGGAAGCCGAGGCGCGCGAGGCCCGCGCCCACGAGCGGCTTCGTCGCGTCCGTGAGCGGCGTCGGAGGCACGGTCACGGGGTTGAGGGACACGTCGTACGCGGCCGGCGCGAGGAGCACGGCCCGGATCGCCGCGAACTCGGGGACGGAGGTGAGGAGCAGCGTCGGACCCATGTGGTCGCGGCCGTTCACGCGGATCCGGTCCAGGCCGGTGCAGACCTCGTTCGTGCTCGCCTTCTGGCACGCCACGAGGTATTCCGACGTACCCACGCCCGTCGAGTTCGTGAGGAGGCGGTGGAGCTGCGCGTTCGCGGCGGCGTCCACGTTGTCGTAGCCGCGGCCGCCGCGCGTCGTGATCGCGAGGTCGCCCTTCCACTGGTTCGTGTTCGTGTTGCTCAGGGTCTTGAGCGTCTGGCACCAGAGCGCGTCGTTCCTGGGACCGGGGGTCCGCGTCGAGGTCTGGTCGTAGCGCTCGTCGCAGGGGGCGCGCTGCATGCGGCTCGCGGCGAGGCTTTCGAGACCCTTGATCGGGATCGTCTCGTAGAGATCGACGTCGAGGCCATCGTTGAAGAAGTAGGCGCGCGTGTCGATCGATTGCGCGTTCTCCTGCGGGGGCTGGGACGGCGGGACGGGGTTCGGGAGGCGCTCCGCCCAACCGAAGGCCGCGCCGAGCGATCGGAAGTGGTCGCGGCCGCGCGCATCGTAGAAGATGGCGGTGTCGGCGGCCGCGGAGCCCACGAAGCTCAGCGTCGACCCGAGCGACATGTCGAGGCCCGTGTAGGTGTCGTGACCGCCCGCCTCGATGAAAAGACCGAGGCCACCGAATGTGGCGAAGCCGAGGGCGAGGCTGCGGCGCTCCTCGATGGGGAGCGCGCCGCCCAGGTCGCGCACGTTGAGATCGTGGCCCGCCGTGGCGTCGTAGAGGTCGTTGCCGCCTTCGTCGTAGAAGAGGCCGACGCCGAGCCCTTCGGCCGCGCCGAGGCCGCGCTGGCCGAGAAGGTACGTGTCGGAGGAGGGACCGATGTCGTAGAG